>CAKZQE010000238.1 GCA_937139465.1 uncultured Gammaproteobacteria bacterium | reverse complement strand
CGTACTGGCTGGGTTTGTTTCGTGTTTTTTCCAAGGCTACGCGCGCGCCAGCGTTCAAATACAGTTTCCATAAATTGCGGCGTCACATCTGGACGGTTCCAAAGGTCTGTAAATTCAGCAGATGAACTGTGCGGACGATATTCCTCTTCGAGTGTATTCAAAATGACTCGCATAGGCAGGTTGACCGATTCACCAAAGACCATTGTCTCCGCAGTTCCGAGAGATGGCAGGAATGACAAAAGCTCTGCCGCACCATCGGGAATGGCCGCCCTTACAAAATTTTGATCAAGCTCGTTTGAGAGTCGCATGGAGAAAATCGTAGAACATTGTGAGAGGGTTGACGTTTCTAGCTCCGATGGGCGCTGCGAAATAATGCCTAATGACACACCATATTTCCGGCCCTCCTTGGCAATACGTCCAATGATTCGCCGCGTAGAATGAAAACCCAGGCTCTTATCGGCGGGAATATATCTATGCGCTTCTTCACAAACGAGCAAAACAGGGATGCGCCGCTCTGACCACGTCGCGAGCTCAAAGGCGAGACGGGCCACAACAGAGACAACAACATTCAAAGCTTCAGACGGAATGCCTGAGAAGTCGAGAATTGAAATAGGTTTACCTGCAACCGGTATGCGGAAGATACGGCCAACAAGGTTATCGATTGGCAATGGCGCTGCCTGATTACGGAAAATAAACTGATAGCGCGGATCCGCCATAAGCATCTGAATACGGCGTTTTAGGCGCTTATAGGGGCCAAGATTAGAATTGTTCTCAAGCTTGCCCATTTGATGTTCAATCAGCTTCAAGACATCACGAACACGATAAGGCACAGGCGAGTCGAGCGTGATGTGCGTTGCACGCTGTAATTCAGCTTCAACGTCATCCATCTTCGTCTGCGAAGAGGTATCACCTTTTTTCATGGACCGATCATATAACCGCTTAGCTTTTAGAAGGATGTCATGAAGAACTTCTGTTTCTTCTCGCGCATGGTCCTCAATATCACTCGTCAGAAGCTCAGTCGTTTCTACAAAATCAAAGAGCCAAAGCGGAATATCGAGCGAATCGTTGCTTATGACCTCTGCCATGTCACCAAAACTTTTAGAATATTCGTTATGCGGATCAAGAATGATGGTGCGCATATCTGGCACCAGTTCCTGGGCCGCATGCAGCAGCAGCGACACCGCCACCACCGAGAGGCCCACGGACTGACGCAGGGACAAGCTGTAGTTCGGCACCCACTCCAAGTACCGAAACAAGCCACTGGCGAACTGATCCCACAACCACCACTGATCCGTGAACCAGCCCACTAATAGGCTGGGCATGCCAACAAATGACAACAGCGGCACCCACAACAGATTGCTTATGACACTGGCAAGGCCCAGCGGCAATCCGGCCCAGGCCGTCGACGCCGACAAGCCCACCACCATAGCCAGGCCTCGGCGCCATTTGGGCACGGGGCATTGCGTGGCCAGCAAAATCCAACCCACCGCCACGAATGACATTTGCGCACCGCTCATACGCGCCAGCCAAGGCCAAACCCAAGCGCACAGCAACAGTACGCACCAATAAATTCGCCCAGGTGACAGTGCCACAGGCATACGCTGCCCGACGGCCCAGACACCGCAGGCCAGCGCGGCCCTTGAGATCGGTAATCGCGTCGGCAACAGCCACCACACCAGCGCGGCGCCCAGCGGCACTGACCACCCGGGGCGGACAGGGCCGCCGCGAAAGCGGCCCAATGAGGGCCAGACCAGGCTCAACAAGCCGACACAGATGCCGACATGGAGCCCTGACGGCGAAAACAAGTGCGCCAGTCCGCTTTGCTCGAGCGCCGACTGGACCGAGTGATCGAGCTGTGGACGCTCGCCAAAGGCGACGGCACGCCCCAGCACAGCCGCCATCGGAGCGGCCCCGTCTAGGCGCTGACTAAGGCGCCCCCGAACCAAGGCGCTGAAGGGCGAGCGTTCAATCAAAACGGGCTTGGACTTCGTGATCCGGGCGCGGGCGAAAAAGCCTTTGCCCAGGGCATTGGCCAGCGGGTCACTTCGCAACGACGGCGAATACACCAGCGGTTTGAGTTTGACCCGCACAGACCAACGCTCGCCGACCGCGGGCTGCCAATAACGGCTGTTCCAGCTCAGCCACACGCGCTGGCCAATCGACTCGGCGCCGTCGAAATTGACTACACGAGCCGGCCCAAACCCCTGACCACGGCTCTCGCTGATGCTTTCCAACTGCACCGTCATGCCGCGTTCTGCGCCGCTTAACGCCACTGGCCACAGCGATTGCTGATCCGACACCAAGCGCGCCAACTGCAGTGCCCACACCATGCCAAGCCACAGCCCCTCGCGCCCGCCGCGACCCAGCAGCCACATCAAGCAAAACCCCAGCAGCACCCAAAGTGCGGGGATGGGTCCAACAAATGCCGGTGTGAGGCTGACAACCACAAGACGGATCAAACGCATCAGGCTAGACTGCGTGCCTCCAATGGACCGCGCGAGCCGTCGGCGTGCGCAAACTCACACATGGGTCTGAATAAAAACGATGCCTAGGAAGTTAATGCGACGCTTTATGCCCAACCCGGCGCTGTTAAAAGGCACCTGGGCGGAGCGCGTGTTGGGCAATATCATCCACGACCCTCATTTACTTCACCTGAACCGGCGCAGCGTATCCCTTGGCGTGCTAGTCGGGCTTTTCTGGGCCTTTACGCCGATTCCGACTCAAATGATTCCAGCGGCCCTGTGTGCCTGGGTCATTCGCGCCAACCTGCCAATCTCGCTGGCGCTGGTCTGGATCAGTAACCCGCTGACGATTCCGCCGCTGTTTCTGGCGTTTTATATGACCGGGTCATGGATGCTGGACATCCCCATCATGCCGCCCGAAGGCGCGGTCACGCTGGAATGGTTTAAAGCGCGCATGGGAGACGTCTGGAAGCCGTTCCTGCTGGGGTCCATCACTTTCAGTGTGGTGAGCGCCGGCCTTGGCTACCTATTGGTGCGCGCTTGGTGGATCTCGACCGTGCGCGCTAACTGGGCTGAGCGTCGAAAGGAACGAGCCGCCCGCCGGCGAGCGTCAACTGACGACTAGTGCTGGCCGCCAGGCCTCGATCGTGGGTCACCAGTACCAATGCCATCTTGGCTTCTTGGGTGAGCTCCTGGAGCAAGGCCTGAATCTGCTCGGCCGTCTCAAAGTCCAAATTGCCTGTGGGCTCGTCCATCAACACCACCGGCGGCTGCGGTGCCAAGGCCCGGGCGATGGCGACGCGCTGGCGCTCGCCACCGGACAGCTGTGCGGGCAGATGAGCCGCACGCGCCCCCAGCCCAACCCGATCGAGCCAGGTCAGGGCCTGGGACTGGCTGTCGGCTTTACCAAGGCCCGCCAGTCGTAGTGCGATCGCCACGTTTTCCTGGGCGGTGAATTCCGCAAGCAGGTGGTGAAACTGGAAGACCATGCCCAGGCGCCCAGCGCGCCATTTGTCGCGCGCGGCCTGATCCTTAAGGGCGTAGGCGTGGCCGGCAAGGCGAACTTCGCCCGCACTCGGCATGCTCAAACCCGCCAACAGATTTAACAGCGACGTTTTACCACTGCCCGAGCGGCCAACAATGGCGACCTGTTCGCCCGCTTCGATACTCAGGTTTAGTCCCTCAAACAGGGTCAATGCCCCGCTACCCTCGCCAAAACGCAGGGTGAGGTCCACCGCTTCCAACACCTTAGTGGCCACCGGCGATCACCTCCGCGGGTTCAGTACGGCTGGCGCGCCAGGCCGGATAAAGCGTGGATACCAAGCACAATAGGAATGAACCGACGACGATGGTGGTGATATCCGACCACTGGGGATCGCTCGGTAAATAGGAAATAAAATAGGCGTCCGCCCGGAACAGGGTGAAGCCGAAGGTCGACTCAATAAATTCCAAAATCACGGGCACATTGAAGGCCACCAACAGGCCCAGCAGTGCCCCACTGACTATGCCAATCAGCCCGATCAGCACACCCTGCACAATAAAGGTCAGCAACACCTCTGAGGGGCCCATGCCCATCACCCGGAGCACGGCTATGTCCGCCCGCTTGGCGTTCACCGTCATAACCAGCGTCGCCACAATATTGAATGCAGCCACCGCCACAATCATCGCCAGCAACAACCCAATCAGGGTTTTCTCAAGCGCAATCGCCTCAAACAAATTGCCGTGGGTGCGGGTCCAGTCCCGGGGGCGGGTGTCGGTATCCCGGGCCAGCGCCTGCAGCTGGACCGGCGCATTGAACAGGTTATCGAAACGAACACGGACCCCGTCAACCTTGTTTTTCTGGCGCTTTAGAATCGCTGCGTCCTGCCAGTGCAGGTAGGCCAGATTCGCATCCAGCTCCGCTCCCACTTCAAACACGCCAACCACAGTTAGGCGCTTTAAGCGCGGACGCACGCCGGCAATGGTCAGGCTGGCTTCGGGTATCAACAGGGTCACCGCGTCGCCCAGGGTGACACCCATCTGCCGAGCCATAATGGCCCCCAGCACGATGCCAAAGTCGCCGGGCTTGAGGGCGCTCAAGCTGCCTTGCGTCATATGGTCAGGAAGAATCGACACGGTGCGCTCTAAGGACGGGTCAATGCCATAGTACAACAACGGTTTAGCGGCACCGGACTGGGTCAGCATGCCCTGCCCTTCGACCCAGGGCGCCGCCCCCAGCACGCCCGCTACGGGCGCGACCTGATCGACCAGCGCCTGCCAGTCCGCGGTCGGCTGCGTCGAGTAAAGCACACCGTGGGGAACCATCCCCAAAATGCGTGTGCGCAGCTCTTTGTCAAAGCCGTTCATCACGCTCAGGACCACGATTAACACCGCCACACCCAAGGCGAGGCCGACGGTGGACACCGTGGAAATAAAGCTGACAAAGGATTCGCCTTTTTTGGAGCGGGTGTAGCGCGCGCCAATAGCGATGGGCAGTGAAATTTGCATGGGCGCATTCAACCACAGGCCATGGCGAACCCCAAGGCCAGACCTTGGGACCATACGAGCTTGAAAATCACTGCTATGTTTTATGCATGAGCCAAGAACGCCGAAATTACTTCCGACTGCAGGATCGGGTCGCGATCGAAATTAAGCCACTGGACGCCGAACGCGCGCTGGATCCGGCGGCACCGCTGGCCGATGCGGGCACGCGCCGCTTCCGACTGATCAGTGAGCTTGAATCCCTGAACGCGGAAACCCAGTCGCTTCTGAGCGCGATTTCCCAGCGCGACCCCCAGATGGCGCGTTTTTTACGACTGATGGAGCGCAAGCTTCACCTGATTGCCGAAGCCTCGATTGACCAAGACGACGAACCCTTGCCGGACAACGAGCAAGACGTATCACTGAGCGCAGGCGGCGTATCATTTTCCAGCCGAACACCCGCCAGCCCGGGCGAATTTCTGTCGATTCGGATGTTGCTGTTGCCTGAACGCGCTGGATTACTGCTAAAGAGCAAAGTGGTGTCGGTGCGCGAGCGTGACGACCACTTCGCTGTGCGCTGCGAATTCATCAACATGAGCGAAGCCGAGCGTGCGGTCATCACCCGTCATTTAATGAAAAGTGAAACGCGCCAACGCGCCATGGCGGCCAACTGACATGGTGCGAACACTGGCTGTATGGTTGGCGCTGGCGTCGCCCGTTTTAAGTGCCGACACCATCACCCTCCCCCTCGGGGCTCAAGGCGACAGCTCGGTGGCCACGCCCACCCGCGGCATTAGCATGTCCCAGGTCGTTAAAGCCTTTGGCGAACCGCAGCGCATACGCGCCGGGGTCGGCGATCCACCCATTACCACTTGGCAATACCCAAAATTCCGCGTCTACTTCGAGTATGACAAGGTTATTCATAGCGTTAAAAACCCTATTCCTGCTCCTGACGCTGACGGCTAGCGCAAAGGCGTCTGAACTACGTTTGGTTACACTGACACCGGCGTTGACCGAGAGTGTTCAGGCATTCGGGCGCGGCGATTGGATCGTCGGAACCGACCAGGCCAGCGACGCAGGCCTCGCGATTGTCGGCGACTACCAGCGCATCAATGTCGAAGCCATTTTGGCCCTCAATCCCACCCACGTTTTGAGCTGGGAAGACTCCACGCCGCCGGATTTGGCCGAGAAGCTGAAGGCTTTTGGGATCTCCTTGTGGATCAGCAAGACGCGCACCCTCGATCAAATTGCCGACGGCATGGCTGAGCTAGGCCGACTGTTAAACGTACCGGACGACAGGGCCCAATCCTTTGCGGCGGATATTCAGGCACTGTCGTCCGAGTACCGTGGGAAACGTCGCCTGACAACCGTATGGCTGCTGTGGGATCGACCGCTAATGGTGGTGGCCGGCCGTGGCTACCAGGCTGACGCCCTGCGCTTGTGTGGTGCCGACAACCCCTATGAAGCGTTGCCGATGGCCGCCGCCACCGTATCGCCTGAATCTTTGGTCGAATCCGGCGCGGAACTTTTGATCGCATCGGACCCTGCATGGCTGGGCGATTATTCAGCCTGGAAAAATTTGACTGCGGTTCAACAAAAACAATGGTTTACACCCAATTCGGACACCTTGTCCAAGCCAGGCATGGGCCTGGTGTCAGGTATCCGATCCCTATGCGATGCCATCGACAGGGTTCGCACTAGGCTTTGATTTCTCAGCTCCCTATCCCTAGACTCCGCCGCGAGTGTGGTGGCCGGCTGACGTCGGCGTAACAGGGAACTCGGTTTAAGTCCGAGGCTGCCCCCGCAACGGTAAGTTCACAGCAGAGTTGATACCGCAGATCTGGCTAGGCCACTGCCGCAAGGTGGGAAGGCGCCGGGGAAACCGTAGGATCGGATCGTGAATGAGCCCGGAGACCTACCCGCTCGACATTTACTCACCCATGCGGGCGGCTTGGGCAACGGAGTTCAGCATGAACAAATCCATGATTGCGGCCGCTTTGGTCGTTGCGAGTGCGCCTGTGCGCGCCGAAATTGATCCCATCGTTATTATCGGCGACCGCTATGAGAGCCCGGTGGAATCGCTCGCCCAGGCTATCCACGTCATTTCCAAGCAGGACATCGCCGACCGCGGCGCCAAGACGGTTGGAGAAGCCCTCCAATCACTGCCCCAAATTTCGATCTCCGACACGATCGGCAACGGCAACAACCCGGCCATCCGCATGCGCGGATACGGATCATCCAACGTGCTGGTGCTGATCGATGGGTCACCGCTGAACACCGCCACCACTCAGCTACCTGCGCTAAATACCATCCCGCTCTCGACCGTTTCCCGAATCGAAATCATGGAGGGCAGTGGTGGCGTGCTTTACGGCTCGGGTGCCGTTGGTGGCGTCATCAACATCGTTACCACAGTGTCGGATGAGTCAAGCCTCAGCCTGAGCGCAGGCAGCCACGGCTACGGCCAGGTCGTCGCTGAAACTGCCATTCCTTTTGCCACTGGCGTAGCAACGGTGCTCGTCGCCGCAACAACCAGTGACGGCTACCGCGACAACACGGATTTCGACGACAACAAATTCGCGATCGGGCTGCAGTCCGACACCGGCGGCTACCAACACCGCGTCGATGTTCAGGTGACCCGGGCTGAGCAACAGTATCTGAGCGGATCGACCGCGGACATGTTAGCGGCGAACCCTCGGGGCGGCCTGACGGCCGATACCAATGACAATGAAACCTACCGAATTCAGTACCGCGGAACACAACTGGACCAAGGCAACCCCCTGTCTGTCGCGGCCAAGTGGCTAAAAAGTAGCCAGCAAGGCACCGTTTCGGGGACGACTCAGTTTAATCAAACAACTGAGTCCATCAGTGTTTCACCCCAGCTGCTGATCGAAAGCTATGACATGCTGGTCGGACTGGATGCCCAAGCTACGGATTTTGAGTTCAACTCCCCAACAGCGACCTACGCAACCAGGGTACAGCGCAGCGATCAACACCAGGTGTCGGTCTTCGCCCGACGCGGGGTCAAGGTGAGTGAAAACAGTCACCTAGCGCTCGGCGCGCGCGTGACTGCCGTCGCGGACGACATCAGCAAAGTCGATGAGGCCGGTGGCGCATTAACCGCGTCAACACTGCGCGATAAACAAACCCTCACGGCATGGGAAGCGGCGATCCGCCACTCATTGACCGAAAATACGCAACTGACCGCGCGGGTCGATACCCATTACCGCATTCCAACCCTAGACGAGCAGGCTGGTTACGCGCCATTTCCCTCGAGCCTGCTGAAGGCACAGACAGGACGCTCAACCGAGCTTGGCCTGTCCACCACGCTAGGCCGGGCGAACCTCTCGGCCAACATTTACCAGACCGACCTACGCGACGAGATTGCCTTCCAATCACCGGCGAACTTAAGCCGCTACGGCAACTTCAATATTGACCAAACGCGTCGCGCGGGTGCGTCGGCAACGCTGCGCATGCCCGTCAGCGCGAGCGCTGAGGTGTCAGCCAATATCGCCCGGGTCGACGCGACCATCACCGGGGGCGACCACAGTGGCAAGAAAGTGCCCCTGGTGCCTGAACGGAGCGCTAGCGTAGAGCTG
>CAKZQE010000237.1 GCA_937139465.1 uncultured Gammaproteobacteria bacterium | reverse complement strand
CGCGGCCAACAACACACCCAGCGCCAGGGCCCAAAGCGAGCTGTACGCAAAATTCGGCACCACCTTGTCATAGGCGGTCATCACAAACAGAGGCAGCACTAGCGCTGTTAGGTTGCTCAAAATACCGGCCAATACAGCCTCACGCAGGAACCCACGCTCCGCCCAGATCTCACGACCAATACTGGTCTGACGCTCGCGGGTTGGTGTGCCTATACTGGTGGGACTGGATTCGGACTGAGCCACTTCAATGCCTTATATACAACGTAACAACCGCGACAAGATTCTGGCGCTGTACGCCACCCCCAACTACCCCGGCCACGAATTTCTTCCGGCGGATGATCCTCAGGTGGTGTCGTTTCTCAACGTTGAGCATAGCCCAATCTCGGACGATGCCAATGACCGGGTCGGTTTGATCGATGAGCTGACGCGCTCGGACATGGAGTCCATTCGAATCATTGACGATTTGGTCGAGCTGCTAGTCAAAAACAACTCGATTCGCTTGACGGACTTGCCGGAGGCAGCACGGGCGAAGCTACTTGAGCGAAAGCGGACCCGTGCCGGTTTGGCGGTGTTACCCGACCTGTTAGATGACGAAGAACCGCTAGTTTGATCTCGTTTTGATGGTTTCGAATTGATCGCCCGTATTCAAATCAAGGATGTCCGCCTGGACCCGGCGATTTAACGCCAGTTGATCGGCGCCGGTTCCCGTCGCCAGCGGCTGGCTCTCTGAATACCCAGCCACGGTTAATTGCCCAGGCTCGATGCCGTAATCCGCCACCAATGCATCGAACACGGCCTGCGCGCGGCGCTCTGACAACGCCTGATTGTAGACCTCCGAGCCGCGAAGATCGGCATGACCACGCAACTCAATCACAGCGTCCTCGGCGTTGATGGCGGCGGCAAAGCGCGCCAGTTCGGGTTGATACTCCGGTTTGATTACCGCCATGTCAGTGTCAAAGCGGATGTTCAGCTGCAGCCTTCCAGCGCGCTCAACAACCAGAGCACAGCCATCTGAGCCGACAATGCTGCCAAGCGCACTGGTGGGGCAGCGATCGTTTTGATCGGCAATGCTGTCGCCGTCGGCATCCAGCATCATCAGATCAGGGATAACCCAGCTGGCCTCGCGCTCAACCGCCATCACCATCAGCGGGAGCAGCGCGACCCCCAACACTGCAAACTTCTTCATGCTTTCACCCTCGTAGCCGGGGGGCGTCACTATTGGTCGGTATTGACAAAATGACCCTGACCGCCGTCGAACGGGTGTTGAACCACCCACTCCCAGGTTGCCTGATCACTGACGCCCTCGACCCAAACTTTGCAATCAAGGCTACGAAGTAGATGAGACGTGGTTCGCACGAATTCAGCCGACGCCCTTCGGTGCATCGCACCTTGGATAAGGCTGGGCGCGAGCTTAACGCCCCTGGGTTTAAACCGCCGCACAGCCTCGATCGTGCCGTTGGCAAGTCCGGCGTGTTTGAGGACCCAGTTACCGTGGCGCGACAACATCGGCTCAAGCAGCGCCCATCGATCGGAGGTGGCCAGCAAATCAGCTTCGGCAATCTCAAACACGATCTGGGTTCGCGCGAGCGCCGTTGAATCGAAATAGCCCTGCAAGGCGCTCGGGTTCTCCAGCGCCGCCCGCGACAAGGTCACACCGACGCGCCGACGGGAGCTGGCGACGCGCCGCAACGCCTCGGCCACCGCGGCTTGATCCAGCTCGGCCAAGCGCCCTAGCGCGGACAAAGCCGGCATAAAACTGAGCGCGGACAGGGGCTCGCCGGACTCATAACTTAGCTTTGTCAGCAGCAGGTGGTACTCAGGTTTAAGGTCAACATCAACCAGCGGCAGCGTTTGAAAGGACAGCTGCCCTTGATCCCACAGCTGGTTGATCTGTTGGTTCCAGGCAAGGCGCCCGCCTGGCATCGCCATTTCCTCACCCACCACCGACGCATGCGGTGCCTCCGTTAAGGCACGATCCAGGCGGCTCAACACGTCACCACGCCCATCTTTGGGCGTCACCGGCGTTGCCACCGTTTTGTAAAGCCCCTCGCGTTCAGTCGCAGGCGGAATCACCGGTGCTAAAGCAGCATCCAACGCTCGGCAGGCCTTAGCTAAGTCATCACGGTCGCCGCCTGCGGTAAAACCAATCAAATCACTGCCGTTCAAGCGCGCCACCATCGCGCCCTCGCCCAACACCGATTCCAGTCCAGCAACGGCAGCCTGAATCAGGCTATCCGCCGTGGCTCGGCCGACATTTTCGTTGAGCGCTTTCAAGTCCGCAAAGCGCAGCATCACCGAGCCGCCCACTAGGTCATCGTCGGCCAGCGCACTGTCCAGGCGCTGGCAAAAGGTGTCGCGGTTGAGGGCACCACTGACCGCGTCCGTGTTGGCGGCCAGGCGCGCCGCATCCAAGTCATGCTCAAGCCCATCAAACAAGCGTGCCAATGCCGCATTGGATCGGTTCAAACTATCAACCAGCGGTGCCACCTCCGGAATATTAGGCCGCGGTAAGGGCGCGAAACTGCCCAGTGCCCAATGCTCGGTTTCAGACCGAATTCGATCCAAGGGGCGGAACAACCGCGCCATAAAGACATACACCAGACCGGTCGCGACCAGCGCACCGAGCACCACTGACAACAGGGCGCGCTGCAAGCGTTGCCACAAATTCATATACGCAAGGCCCGGGTGCGGTGCGATTTCGAGCCGCGCCATGGTGCGCCATCCGTCGGATACTTCAGCCAGCCCCGGCCTCGGCGTCAGCGGCAACAACTGCTGAAACCACATGGGAACCGTGGCAACCGGCCGGGTGTCCAAGCGGCTGACGAGCACGACCCCATCGGACTGCGTCAGTACCAAACTGCGGTATAGGCCGCGATCAAACAGCGCATCCCCGAGACTACGCAGCATCGGTACATCCGGCGCGTCCAACCACCCTGCCTGCATTGACAGGGCCAGCGAGGTCGCCGCGTCCTGCGCATTGCGGGTCAGCTGTTCGTCCAGATAGCGCCGGGATTGCTGGGCGTCAAAGACCGCGATGATGCCCAGCACGGCCAGCAACACCGCGCCGAACGCCAGCGACAGTTGGTTTCGCAAATTCACAATACAATCTCCTCGGCCATACGCCGACGCAGGTCCTGCCAATGGCCCACATTGGACGCATCGGATACACGCTTTTCCGTCCCCGCCTTGGTAATCCACAGGCTATCAGCGTTAAAGCTGTACACGGGAATAAGA
The DNA here is from genome assembly GCA_937139465.1 of uncultured Gammaproteobacteria bacterium. Lineage (GTDB taxonomy): Bacteria > Pseudomonadota > Gammaproteobacteria > Pseudomonadales > Litorivicinaceae > Litorivicinus. The sequence goes on along the minus strand of CAKZQE010000237.1, from coordinate 1,653 downwards.
TCCGTGCGCGCCGACGCAGGGCGAATCTCTGGGATCAGGTTATCGAGCACCAGCGGCATGTCGCCGCTTTTTTGCGCCCAGGTCAGCACCATGTGCGCTTGGCGTGGCCGCAGCGCTTTGACGTAGGTGATTCGCAGCTGCGAGGTCGGCACGTTGGACTTAACCAGGGTGACGTACTTGGCAATGGCAAACTCCTCGCAGTCGCCAGCCCCACGCCCCAAAAACTCTAAGGGGGTGGCCCAGTAATCACGTGAGCCCCACTGTTCACCATCGCTCAAAAAACGCAGCTGATTGAAAAATGCATTGGCCTGAGTCAGGCGCTGTCGTACCGATAAGGCCATCAGACGTCCCGGCAAGGCTTCCCAGGCAGCAAGCCGGCGCTGAGCCATGTCAGGGTACCGGGCAGAAAAGGCGGTTCGCGCGGCCGGCTTGACCAGACCACCGCCGAGTTCAGCGCTGACCAGCCCCGTGGCTGATGCGGCCAACCCGAGCAGAAGCGAACGTCGTTTCAACGACGCGCACTCGCATCCGATTCAAACAACTTTTCCAAATCCCGAGCGGCCTGCTGTGCCGAGGCGACGAGCGAGCTTTCGTCTTTGTGAAATTCGCTCTGTTCGCGCAGCAACGACTCGTCGTAGCGCCGCCACTGGCGAATGATACCCTCGGCCTGGCCGACCGGATATCCTTCGTGTTCCAACACGTGGCGCGCAAGCTCCGTACTCGACAACATGGTCTCCCGGGTCAATTCCGTCACCCCCAAGTCTAGTAGCCGAAACGAGTGGTTGCGATTTCGAGCACGGGCATAGATCGGCAGGTCGGGATAATGGTGGCGAATCAGTTCAGCACATGCGACCGAGGTCTCAACGTCATCGACGGCCAGAATAAACATTCGCGCGTTGTCGATGCCCGCCGCCTTCAAAGTATCTAAGCGCGTGACATCACCAAAAAACACCTTGTGACCAAAACGGCGAACAAAGGCGACCTGCTCGAAGCTGGACTCGATGGCGGTAAAGTTGATTTTCAACGAGCCCAGCACACGCCCGACCATCTGGCCGAAGCGCCCGAACCCGGCGATGATAATCGGCCGCTCCTCGGTGGGTTCGATCAGGTCGTTGTCCATACGGGGTGTGGGCGCCGCCTTACCCGCGGCCCAAACCAGTAGTGGCGTCAGCGCCATGGACAGCGTCACCATGGCCACCAACAACCCAGACAATTCAGGCGCCAGCAGCCCAAGGGCACCGGCTTCGGCAAAGATCACAAAGGCAAATTCGCCGCCCTGCGCCAGCAAACCGCCCAGCAACAACGCATGGGCATAACCAAGCCCATTCAAACGAGCCACGGCAAACAACACGGCCGCTTTCAGCCCAAGCAGTCCCAGCGCACCGGCCACAATCGAGATCGGATGCGCCGCGACCAGCCCAAGGTCAAGTCCAAGCCCGACCGCCATAAAAAAGGTCCCTAGTAGCAGCCCCTTGAAGGGCTCGATGTCCGATTCGAGCTGGTGCTTAAACTCGCTATCCGCCAAGGCGATGCCAACCAAGAACGCCCCCAGAGCCATGCTGACGCCCGCTTCAGACATGGCCAGCGCCGCGCCCATCACCACAAACAACGTCGCTGCCGTGAACAGCTCAGGCACCGCGGAACGTGCGACAT
>CAKZQE010000236.1 GCA_937139465.1 uncultured Gammaproteobacteria bacterium | reverse complement strand
ATCCAGCATCGCCGTTTCGTTGGTGTGCTCGCCCTGAATGACCACCTCGGTGCGATTACAGGTGCTCAATATCAGCGACTCAGACGCCCCAGTCGCGGCTTTAATGTGCGCCAGCTCAGAGGCCATTTCAGATTCCGAGACAGCCAAGCGCTCGCGCAAATCAACCGGCGCGGTGTCGTGATTTAAGCCAATCGCTAAAAGGGTCACCGAAAACTGGACCTGCCATTAAACCGTAATAGGGCGGGCAGTTTACCACGCCCGAGGCAATTGGTACTGACATCCTCCATCGCCGGCACGCCTGCGGCTGCCTACGTCGTCGCGATGCTGGCCGAGTACGCATTAAAACGCGGCGCTGGTCGCGCCAATTTAGCCACTGGCATATAGTAAGCGCATGAAATGGATCCCCTTAGTAGCGATATTTAGCGCCGGCTGCGCGTCCATCACGCCACCCGTCTCGCCCGAGGCACCAGCACCCACCGAGCGCCTCACCACACGGCTGCCGGAGGGGGCGTTGGCGGACTTGCTGACGGCCGAAATCGCCCTAAATGAGGGCAAGCCAGAGCTGGCTTTTGACTACCTACAGCGCCAAGCCACGGCCACCGGCGACCCCGCCCTTCTGCGCCGTGCGGCTCGCATCGGCACTCAGGCTGGCGCTGACAATGCGCTCAGTTCCGCCCGTGCGCTGGTCCAATCTGCACCCAACGACTTTGAAGCACAGGCCCTTCTGGCCCGCGCCCTATTAACGCTGGAAAAAGGCACCGAGGCGGCGGAGGCCTTAATCGAGGCCGCCAGGCTGCGACCGGACCAACCCTTGGGTTTCGTGCGCGCCCTGGTTCAGGGCAAGCCTGCGCTGGCGCAAACACTCGCCGATGGACTGGCGCAACCGGAGACACAACCCCTGGCGCTGGCGGTCATTCGCCTGCATGCTGCTGAGGAGGCCACCGGCGCCCGCGCCGCGTTAAAGCTGGCCTCGACGCTGGAAAAACGATTCCCGAAGGACTTGGGCGTTGCCTCTGAGCTAGCCCGGCTGTCGCAACTAACCGGCGATCTGCCCGGGGCCATTCGGGTTCTTAGAAAAGCCCGGCGCCACCATCCGGACAACCTCGGCCTCACCCAAACTCTGGCTCAACTGCTGGTGGGCGAAGGCGACTACGAGGCCGCGATCGAGCTGTTTGATACCTTGATTGAGTTGGCCGACGACTCAGCGCCCTATCGCTTGTCCCAAGGCATGTTAGCGCTGGAGCTTGAGCGCTGGGCACTGGCAACCGAGCGCGCCGAGTCCCTGCTGGACAGCCCAGACTATCAGGATGACGCCCTTGGGCTACTCGGGGCGGTCGCCATTGCCGAGGAACGCTTGGATGATGCACGTGAATTTCTCAGTAGCGTCCAGGGCGATGGTTTTTTGGGCGCACGCTACCGCTACGGCCTTGCCATCGCCGCCAGCAATCGGAGCGAACTGGACCGCTGGTACGACGAGGCCTTGCAATTGCGCCCTGACCTGGCGGCGCCGTTGGCACTCAGCCGCGCCGAACTGCTGATGGATAACGGCCATGAAGGGGCAGCACTGGCACATCTGGACGAGCAGCTAAACGCCCAGCCAAACAACACGGAGCTGTGGTACGGCCGCGCCATGATGCGTGACCCCTCAGATTTCGCCGGCATTGAGGCGGACTTACTGGCGACGCTGGACATCGACCCGGACAACGCCGCCGCGCTGAATGCGCTGGGCTACACCTATGCCGACAACAACGTCAAACTTGAGCAAGCCCTCGATCTGATTGGGCGTGCCCTGGCGATTCGCCCGGACGACGCGGCCACCTTGGATTCCATGGGCTGGGTCCAGTACCGACTCGGTGACTTGGCCGCGGCCGAGGACTGGCTGACCCGCGCACTTGGGCTGTTGCCCGACGCCGAAATCGGCGCCCATCTAGGGGAGGTCCAGTTTAAGTTGGGGCGCGAAAGCGATGCCCGGGACACCTGGCGCAAAGCCCTCGAGCAAGACGCCAACGACCCCACACTCTTGGAAACCCTAGAGCGGCTGATCGGCAACCAAACACCATGATGCGAGCGTTCATCCTATCGGCCCTAATCGCGCTGGCAGGGTGCGCCGTCAAACCGGCGCCATCCCTGAGCGGATCCGAATCGGTTCAAGTGATTGGGCGGGTCAGCCTGACCCACGATGGCCGCCGTGACGCGGGCGGCTTTGACTACCGCGGTTCGCCAACCCAGCAGTCCTGGACCCTGTACGGACCGACCGGAACGCGAGTCGGCGAACTTAGCGCGCAATCAACGGGCGCACGCTGGACGCCTGAAGACGGCCCCGCCCTGCAGGCCGACAACCTAGACGAACTGGTGATGGACGCCATTGGGGTGGCGGCGCCACTGGCCTCCGCCAAGGACTGGCTGTTTGGCCGAGTCCCCACCGGGGCGTCACCCACCCCCGCAGGGTTTACCCTGCGCGGCTGGGAGCTCAGGTGGCTCAAATACAACGACGCCGGTCAGCCGCGGTTGATTGAGATGACTCGCGGCACGACACGCATTCGACTGGTCGCAAAAACATGGCAGTAACACCGCGCCTGGTGCCGTCCGTTCAGCCGGGCTTTGACTTCAGCATTGACGCCCCTGCAAAGGTCAACCCATTCCTACACGTCCTCGGCCAACGCGCCGACGGCTATCACGACCTGCAGGTCGGGTTTGAGCTACTTAACTGGGGCGATCATCTGCATATCGACCCCGCAGCCCATTTCGAAGTGTCCGGCATTGCCGGTCTGCCGATGGAATCGAACCTGGTGACCCACGCGGCGCGCGCCCTCGCCCGTGACGCCGGAATCGAGCCGCGTGGGCACCTGTGGATCGATAAGCAAACCCCGGCAGGCGCGGGCCTCGGCGGCGGAAGCAGCGACGCGGCCAGTGCACTGTTGGCACTGCGAACCCTGTGGGGGCTGTCGACCAGTGACGAAGCCTTGGCCACCATCGGTCGTAGGCTCGGCGCCGATGTCCCGGTGTTTTTGGGCGGCCGCAGCGCCATCGGTACGGGTATTGGCGAACACTTAACCCCGGTTTCATTTAAGCCGCGGTGGCTGTTGCTGTGTTCAAGCGGCAACCAGATCCCGACCCCTCAGATTTTCACTGATCCTGGGTTGACTCGTAATTCCAGCCCCATTACACTTCGCGCCGCTTTGGACGGGCAGGGACACAACGACTGTGAACCCGTTTGTCGCAGGCTCTTTCCAGACGTTGATCGGCTGTTTGCCTCACTGGCTAACCACCGACCAAAACTATCCGGAACGGGCGGCACGGTTTTCATTGAACTTGACGCTAGCGTCGGACTTGAATCCATCAAAGCAGCGCTGCCATCCGGAACAAAAACCTGGGTAGTCAGCACCACAGAGTACTCGTCAGCCGTCGAAAGCTGAATTACACTGTGAACACAATTGGGGTGTGGCCAAGTGGTTAAGGCAGCGGTTTTTGGTATCGCCATTCGAAGGTTCGAATCCTTCCACCCCAGCCAAATTTGAAAAAGCCCGGCACTGACGCACATCAGGCCGGGCTTTTTTGTACACAGCTTGTTAGCTGCGGCCGATCAGATCCCACAGGTTGCCGTAAAGATCACGGAACACGACGACCTTGCCGTAGGCTTCCTGACGCGGGTCTTCAATGAAATCGACGCCGGCCTCGGTGTAACGCTCAAAATCACCGTCAAAATCGTCCGTGTGCAAAAACAAAAAGACGCGCCCGCCACTTTGATTGCCAATGGCCGCCTTTTGATCATTGCCCTTGGCCTTGGCCAGCAACAGTGAACAATCTGATCCCGGTGGCGTCACCACAACCCAGCGCTTTTCGCTGGTCAGTTCAGTGTCCTCGGTGACGTCAAATCCTAAAGTGCCGACGTAATAGTCCAGGGCTTCGTCGTAGTCAGCTACGACCAACGCGATACGCGCCAGTGATTGCATAGAGTTCTCCTTTTTGCCGAATCAGAATACCAAACCCGTCGGTTCACAACCGCTGACTGAACCAAAATTTTGCGCATGCTTTTGGTGCTAAAAGTCTATAGAATTTGCGCCCTCGGATTAGCGGTCCAACGGAGACGGACATGGCACAGATGATGATTTTTTCGGGCAATGCAAACCCGAAGCTGGCCGGCGACATCGCCAAATACCTCGGTATCCCCATGGGCGCCGCCGAAGTCGGCAAATTTAGCGATGGTGAAATTGCCGTCGACATCGCCGAAAACGTGCGCGGTAAGGACGTCTTCGTCATCCAACCGACCTGCCGCCCCACCAACGACAACCTGATGGAACTGGTGGTCCTGACCGACGCCCTACGCCGCGCCAGTGCTTCGCGCATTACCGCGGTCGTGCCGTACTTTGGCTATGCCCGCCAAGACCGTCGCCCGCGCAGCGCCCGTGTCCCCATTACCGCTAAAGTCGTTGCGGACATGATGGTCAGCGTTGGTGTCGACCGCGTTTTAACCGTTGACCTGCACGCAGACCAAATCCAGGGCTTCTTTGACGTGGCCGTCGACAACATCTACGCAACACCGGTGCTGCTGGACGACATTACCCAGTCTCGCTACGAAAACTTGCTGGTGGTGTCGCCGGACATCGGCGGAGTCGTCCGCGCCCGCGCTATCGCTAAGCAACTCGACGACGCTGACCTGGCGATCATCGACAAACGCCGCCCCAAGGCCAACCAAGCCGAAGTCATGAACATTATTGGTGATGTGGCCGGACGCACCTGCATTATTGTCGACGACATCGTCGATACCGCCGGTACGCTGTGCAACGCCGCCAAAGCGCTGAAAGAAAAAGGCGCATTAAAAGTCGTGGCGTACTGCACCCACCCAGTACTGAGCGGCAAAGCGCTGGAAAACCTCTCCAACAGCGAACTTGACGAACTGGTTGTCACTGATACCATCCCGCTCCAGCCTGAACTGGAGGCCTGCGGCGTGGTCCGCGTCATCAGTGTCTCAGAGCTAATTGGCGAGGCTATGCGCCGCGTCAGCAACGAAGAATCCATCTCGGCGATGTTCCGCTAAGGACCATCCCGGGGGATATGAGACCGGCGCTGGTCGAGGCGGCGGTCAAACCACTTACTTTATTAGGAATACAAACATGGCGAATTTTGTTTTGAATGCCACCAACCGTGACGTGACAGGGAAAGGTTCGAGCCGCCGCCTGCGCCGTCTGGAAAACTTGGTGCCTGCAATCGTTTACGGCGGTCAGGGCGAACCTGCTCAGATCAGCCTCAAGCACAACGAACTGATCAAACTGCTGGAAGACGAAGCCTTCTACGCATCAGTCGTCGAGCTGAACCTCGAAGGCGCCACTGAAAGCGTTATTTTGAAGGACCTGCAGCGTCACCCGGCTAAGCCCGTGATCCTGCACGCGGACTTCATGCGCGTCGACATGAAAGTCGAAGTTGTCGTCAACATCCCGCTGCACTTCATCAACGAAGACAGCTGTGTCGGCGTTAAAATGCAGTCAGGCAAGATTCACCACGACGCAACTGAAGTCGAAGTACGCTGCTTGCCCGGCAACCTGCCTGAGTTTATCGAAGTCGACATGCTCGAAGTCGAAGCCGGCACGACGTTGCACCTGTCTGACCTGGTACTGCCCGAAGGCGTTGTGTCTACGCAACTTGCCCTGGGTGCTGACCACGACCAACCCATCGTTGGCGTTAACAAGCCCAGCGGTGCTGCGTCTGACGAAGACGGCGAAGGCGAAGGCGAGGCGTAACCGTTCCGGTGGCTTCGACCTTTCTGATTGCGGGCCTGGGAAATCCAGGCTCCCGCTACGACCAAACCCGGCACAACGCCGGGTTTTGGTTTTTAGACGCGCTCGCAAAACGCGAGGGGCTGACGTTTCGCAATGAAGCCAAATTCCACGGCCTTTATTGCAAAGCGGCCATCCAGGGCACGCAGCAGCTGCTGATCATGCCCAGCACTTTTATGAACCGTTCCGGCCAAAGCGTCGGTGCGCTGGCCAAGTTTTTTAAGATCCCGCCATCACAGATTATCGCCGTCCATGACGAGCTTGACCTGCCGCCTGGCACCATGAAATTCAAAACCGGCGGCGGCCACGGCGGCCACAACGGACTGCGTGACATCCACGCGCACTTGGGGTCGGCGGACTACCACCGACTGCGGCTTGGCATTGGGCATCCGGGTAACGCCAAGGCTGTCGCTGACTACGTACTGAAGGCGCCATCCATCGAGGATCGCACGCTAATCGACGGGGCTATTGATGAGGCGCTACGCGCCCTACCCTTAATTCTGGATGCGGACTTCGCCCGCGCCACCAACCAAATTAACGGCTACAAGCCTTAACAGGAGCTTCCATGGGCTTTAAATGCGGCATCGTTGGACTACCCAACGTCGGCAAATCCACCTTGTTCAACGCACTGACCAAGGCCGGCATTGACGCTGAAAACTTTCCGTTCTGCACGATCGAACCCAACGCAGGCGTAGTGCCCGTGCCGGATCCGCGCCAAGACAAGCTGGCGGCAATCGTCAAACCGGAAAAAACCATCGCCACGACCATGGAATTCGTCGACATCGCCGGCCTAGTCGCCGGTGCCAGCAAGGGCGAAGGCCTGGGCAACAAATTCTTGGCAAACATCCGCGAAACCGATGCCATCGCCCACGTGGTTCGCTGCTTTGAAGATGACAACGTGATTCACGTGGCGAACAAGGTTGACCCCTTAGCGGACATCGAAATCATCAACACCGAGCTTGCGCTTGCGGATCTAGACACGGTCGAGCGGGTGCACAACCGCCAAACCCGCGCAGCCAAAGGCGGCGATGCTGACGCAAAAGCCCAGGTCGCCCTGTGCGAGCGTCTGCTGCCGCTACTTAACGAAGCCAAGCCCGTGCGCGCACTGGACTACACCGACGAGGAAGCGCGCCACCTCAAGTCGCTGCAACTACTGACTTCAAAGCCCACGCTTTACATCGCCAACGTGAGCGAAGACGGCTTTGAGAACAACCCCCACTTGGACGCGGTTCAGGCACTGGCCGCCGCGGAAAACGCCACGGTGGTGGTGATCTGCAATAAGCTCGAATCGGAGATTGCAGAGCTGGACGATGATGAGCGCGCCGAGTTTTTGGCCGACCTCGGCATGGAAGAGCCGGGCTTGGATCGCGTCATTCGTGCCGGCTACGAATTGCTCGGCCTGCACACCTACTTCACCGCTGGCGTCAAAGAAGTGCGAGCCTGGACCGTCAAGAAAGGCGCCACGGCACCCCAAGGTGCGGGCGTCATCCACACCGACTTTGAAAAAGGCTTTATTCGCGCCGAAGTTATCGGCTACGACGACTTCGTTACCTTAGGCGGCGAAGCCGGCGCGAAGGAAGCAGGCAAGTGGCGTTTGGAAGGCAAGGATTACATCCTCAAAGACGGCGATGTCGTCCACTACCGCTTCAACGTTTAAGGGCAGCAAATCCGCCTGAATAGCCCCGTAAATATCGGGGCCTTTCAGCGTTGACAAGGGGTCAAACGGCGCCTATCATTCGCGCCCACAACGGCTATGTAGCTCAGCTGGTTAGAGCACAGCACTCATAATGCTGGGGTCGGTGGTTCAAGTCCACCCATAGCCACCACACTGCTTCCGACAAAAAAGCCCGGTTAATCCCCGGGCTTTTTTGCATTCTGACCGTCGGTTTTAGTCCGCTTTGTAGTCGTCGTGGCAACCTTTACAACTTCCCATGACGGCCTTGAATGCAGACGCCGTAGCGGCCGCGTCTTGGCTTTGTGCGGCGCTGACCAACTTAGCCGTCGCCATCTCGTAGTCCCCTGCTTTTGCCGAGAAACCGTCCCAATCGCTCCAGACGGTGTCCAATGCTTCGGATGGGCTGCCGCCGGACCCTTCAGGGAAATACTCAAGCATCTCACTGGCCCAAGCGTTTAGCGCCACCGCCTCCGCTTCGATGGCTGCAAAGTCAGCGCTTTTTACCGCGCCACGCAGCACTTTCGCGCTGTCTTTGCTGGCTTCAAATCGGTCCATGCGTTCTTTAACCACACCTGTGGCACCGCTATGGGCGACTGCTGCGCTCGCCAATGCCCAGACCGACACCGCACCAAAAATGACTCGCTTCATTGCTTTCCTCTCCAATTAAAACCGACCCACGGCGAGCAAACCGCCCACTATCGTTAACGCACAGACCCCAACCACCAACAACCCGCGAACCAAGACGGCCTGGCCAAAGGCCTCTTGTCCCCCCGCTTTACGGCCATGAAGCATGCCCTGAATCAGTGGCTCCTTCATGACACCTTGGTGCCAGGCAATGGCAACAACGTGACCAACGATCGTTAGTATCAGCAACTTGCTCAGCAGGTGGTGGACGCTAGTCACGGTACCGGCGACATCCGAGTCCACCCAGTGACTCAGCGGCCCGTCAAAGATAATGTCATCGGTGGCGAACAAACCGGTCATGGCCAGCAGCGCGACCAACCCCAACAGCGCAATAACGCCAAGGCCACCGGCGTGGGTGTGCCCGGCGACGGACTCGTGCTGGCGCTGGGTTAATTTCCTGAAACTGGATTTGATTTGAGCCGGGGAACCGACGAAGTCCGAAAATCGCGCATGGCGGGTCCCAACAAAGCCCCAAAGGACGCGAAAGGCCACCCAGGTCAGCAGCGCAATACCCGTCCACGCGTGCCAATCAATTAGATCCAGATCCCCACCGGAGAAGAACTGAAACCCGATAAGCGCGACCACCAACCAGTGCCCAACGCGCACCCATACATCCCAAACCATAGCCCCCCCAAACTCCTTTTAGACCCTAGTGTGGCGGTGCAGCACGCGATACGACAGTGTGCGTTGGTAACGAATGGCAACAGGCCATTACAGGCCGACGAACTGCCCTAGGCGCAACAGCTTGAACTCTATGCGGCTCAGCTGCGCCAGCGTTTCGGGCGATACTGCAGGGCTCGCGTAAAAGCCGAGACCTGGCAGCGCCTTGCGCGGGCCGTGATCGGCCAGCGGCGGCAAGCTAAAGCGCGACGCATAAATATCGATAAGCCCCTGGGCGGTAATGCAGCGATCCATTTGGCCCGCGTAAACAGCGCGCACGCAGGCAAAATGTGAATCGTATTCCCGGACCGCTTGATCATCGCGCAAGGTCGGCACCAAGGTGGTGTGAACGCCGGTCAGTTTGCCGGGCGTCGCCACCTCGTTATCGACCAGGTTATCTGGCAGGCCGAACAGTGACGCCACCAGGGGCACGGCCTGGCGATGCGTTTTGACCCAGCCCGCGGCTTCAGCAGTGCTGTGCATCGTCGACGGCAACAACGCCCATACCGCGCCGACATTCAACGACTGACTGACCAGCGACAGCATGGCCTCGTTTTCAATCGAGTGCGTTAGCGGGACTGCACTGGTGTTTTCCGTGATGACCGCATCGAGCACCGCGATGCGAGGCGCGTCGATGGTGTGGGAAGCGTGGCGAACGACCACCACCTCCAACGACTCGGCCAAGGCAGACAGGGGCGCAAACAACGCGAGCAGCAAACAACAGGACATCCGCTTCATACCCACAGTCTACGGCTAAACCTTGGCAAAGGGGGGCCTGTTCACCTGATGAGCACGCAAAATTGCCCACGGGCGACACCGATCTAGTACCTATTCGGGTCTGGGGCTAACGTCGGCTACCCCCAACGAGAACGCGCTCATGACGTACTTGACGGCCGCAGGCCTTGTGATCACCGCAGCCATATTATTTGGCCTGCAACCGGTTTATGGTCTGATGCTGAAAGGCGCATCGGTCGATGTCACCGGACTGATGCTGATTCGCTTTGCCGTGCCCGCGATGGCTGTGCTGGCGTGGGTTGTGATCAAGCGCCCACCGATGCCGTGGCGGGCCTGCGTGAAACACGCCAGCATGGGACTCGCCTTCGCCATCACCGGCATTGGCTATTACCAAGCGGGCTATCGCATTGGTTTCAGCCTAGCGGTTTTGTTGTTTTACGCCTTTCCGCTGATGATCACCCTGTATTCAGTCGTGGTATTGCGCATTGCCCTGGGACGAACTCAGGTCATCGCGGTGCTCGCAGCCTCGGCGGGCCTGGTGTTGGCGACGGACATTGAAAGCATCAAGGCCAGCTCGAGCATTGCCTGGGATGGCATCGCCTGGGCGCTGCTGGCCGCCGCCAGTTACGCCTACATCCTGACCTACAAATCCCACTACGCGCCCCCGCTTAATGAAGCGGCGTCGCTCTTAATGTTAACGCTCGGCGCCACGATCACGACCGCCGGCGTCGCCGCCATCAACGGCGCCTCTTTACCTAGCGGCGGCTACGAATGGCAGTGGAGCCTGACCTTGGCGATTTTCGCTGGCCTGATCCCGATTGCACTGATCATGCTTGGCGCGCCACGGGCCGGCGCCACCGACACCGCGACCTGCTGCCTGATAGAGCCCGTCGTCGCGGTCATGGTCGCGGTGTTGCTGATGGGCGAGCCGATTAGCGTTGCGACCTTGCTGGGCGGCGGCATCATTGTCGCGTCCGCCGTGGTGTTGGTTCGTGCGCGCCACCAGCAAAGCCCGACTGGCAACCCGAAAGCAACCCGGTTAGCCTGAGGCGCCTGCGAGGAGGCGCGACGTGCACGCAATCTATTTGGTCGACGATGACCCCGACATCCGCGAGCTATTGAGCACTTACCTAAGTGGCAATCAGCTTGACGTCACCGCCTTTGGCGACGCCGAAGCGCTGCTGGCCTCGGACCTCGCAAGCGCCCACTGCATCATTTTAGACATCGGCTTGCCCGGCATGGATGGGTTGCAGGCGTGCCGCGCAATACGCGCCACCCACGACACGCCGATCTTGATGCTGACCGCGGCCAGTGATGATGTTGACCGCATCCTGGGTCTGGAGATCGGTGCCGACGACTACATGGGCAAACCCTTCAACCCCAGAGAGCTACTCGCCCGTATTCGTGCACTTCTAAGGCGCTCGGGGTCATCCACGAGCCCGCCGCCCGCCAGCACTGGACTGACGCTGGCCAGCGCCGCCCGTGAAGTGCGTTTCAACGGTCAACCCATCGCACTCACGGGGTCCGAGTACACGGCCTTCGTGACCCTGTGGGAGCACCGGCCTGGGGTCGCTGATCGCGACACGCTCGGCCTGGCCCTGCATAACCGAAAGCCGGGTCCGTTTGACCGCACCGTCGACACCACCGTTAGCCGACTGCGCGCCAAATTAAGCGAGGCGACGGGGCACAACTGCGTGCGCACGGTGCGCGGTCAGGGCTACGCACTGGCCTTGCCTGAATGAGCCAATTGGGTCGACTTCGGGATCGTTGGCTGCCCGGATCGATTGTTGCCCGTATGAGCCTGGTGCTGTTCGTTGGCATTTTGGTGGCGCAAACCTTGGGCGCAGCCTTGTGGGCTCGGCAGGTCGCTGACGACGAGCACCGGCGCCTGATCGAGGTGTCTGAAAACCTGGGCGCGCGCGTCGGTCAGACCCTTCAGTTTTTCAGCCGACTCCCGGCCCAGTACCGGCACGTGGTGCTCGATCAGCTGAGGGACATGGGCGGCACGCGCTTCTTTGTGTCGGTCAATCGCCAGTCGATTGCACTCAATCAACTGCCGCCGACTCAACGTTCCGACGAGGCCAGTCGCGTCATTCAAGCGCAGCTACAGGCGCAAACCGGCCCGCTGGATGACCTGAGCGTGCAATTTGTTGCCTTCGAGCAGCTCAAGATCCTGTCCGGTGACAACTTGATGGTGGACCTACCGCTGCGCTGGAAACGCTTCGCGCTGGTCAATCCTGGCGATCAGAGCCCCGTGGTGGTGATTCAACACCGCCTGAACAACGACGAATGGATCTACGTGGCCGCCGTGTTACCCGTCGGCGAAGCCATTCAGGGCAGTCAATGGATGACCCCCGAGCGGTTGTGGAGCCTTGGACTGGTATCCTTCACGGTTTTGGTGCTGACGACCGCTTTAGTGCGTTGGATTGTGCGGCCGCTGCGGCTATTGGCGCGTCAAGCAGACGCCCTCGGCCGTGGTCAAACCCCGGAGCTTATTCTCGAGCAAGGCAGCGATGAAATGGTCTCAACGATCCGCGCCTTTAACGTCATGGGCCTTCGCACCCACAAATTCATCGCCGATCGTGAACGACTGTTTGCGTCCATCTCACATGACCTAAAAACGCCCCTCACCCGGGCACGCCTGCGGGCTGAAATGCTGCCACCTGCCCAGGGCGAGCCGCTGATTCGGGACCTTGAGAATCTGGATGTCATGGTCAAGGGCGCGCTGCAGATGATGAAAGAAGGCGCGATCCACGAGAACGCCGAGCCGGTCGAGCTTGAACCACTGCTGTCACAGTGCCTGCAGTCGGCCACGGTGGCTGGCGTACCCAGCAGCCTCAGCTGCGACCCGGACCTGGTCATCCACGGCCGGCGTCTTGCGCTGGAGCGTGTTTTCGCCAATTTAATCGATAACGCCGTGCATTACGGCCGCAGCATCGACGTCACCGCGCGCGATGCCGACGGGTCGATCGAGGTGTGCTTTAAAGACCGCGGCCCGGGGCTGTCGGACGAACTCAAGACCCGCGTTTTTGACCCCTATTTTCGGGCCAATCACAACCCCAGCACCATCCATGTCGGCCTTGGCATGGGCATTGTGCGCTCGCTGATCCAGCAGCACGGGGGCACGATTGAGCTGCTCGACCGCACCGGCGGCGGCCTGGTGGTTCGACTGCTACTGCCACTGTCACACTTTGACACAAACGGAAACGTTGAGGCACAACCGCAGGCGTAGTCTTCATTCGTCAACCGTGACATTGATAATAACGAGGACGATGAAATGAAGTTGAAGCCCACATTAGCTGCCATCCTGGCTGCTTCCGCCGCCGCACTGACCCCCGCCCACGCCAGCGAAGTTGAAGTACTTCACTACTGGACCAGTGGCGGTGAAGCGAAAAGTGTTGCCTACCTGAAAGAACGTTTGACCGACGCCGGCGTTAGCTGGAAAGACTTCGCCGTGGCCGGTGGTGGTGGCGAGAACGCCATGACCGTGCTGAAATCACGCGCTGTGTCAGGCAACCCGCCGACCGCTGCACAAATCAAGGGGCCCTCGATCCAAGAATGGGGCGAGCTCGGTTTCTTGGCCGACATTGATTCAGTCGCAAAAGCCAATAACTGGGACGCGCTGCTGCCGAGCGTTGTGTCTGACGTCATGAAGCACGACGGCAAGTACGTCGCCGCACCGGTCAACGTTCACCGTGTGAACTGGCTGTGGGCCAACCCCGACGTGTTCAAAAAAGCAGGCGCGACCATCCCCACCACCTGGGATGACTTCATGGTTCAAGCCAAAAAACTGCAGGACGCTGGCTTTATCGCCCTCGCCCACGGCGGTCAAGCCTGGCAGGACGCGACCGTGTTTGAAGCCGTGGTCTTAGGCGTCGGCGGCGCGGACTACTACCAGAAAGCCTTTGTTGAGCTGGACATGGACGCTCTGAACAGCGCGACCACCGAGGAAGTCTTTAAGGTCTTCGGCGAGCTGCGTCAGTTCATCGATTCCAACAGCCCCGGCCGTGACTGGAACGTGGCGACCTCAATGGTCATCAACGGCGAAGCCGGCATGCAGATCATGGGTGACTGGGCCAAGGGCGAGTTTGGCGTGGCAGGCAAATCAGCCGGTACCGACTACGTCTGTGTTGCCGCGCCGGGCACATCGGGTGGTTACACCTTCAACGTGGACTCATTCGCCTTCTTTGACCAGAGCGATGCCGGTGCACAAGACGCCCAGCAAGCCATGGCCAAAGAAATCCTGGGCACTGAATTCCAGGAAGTCTTTAACCTGAACAAAGGCTCCATCCCGGCACGTTTGGGCATGGCACGCGACAAGTTCGACAGCTGCGCACATGACTCAATGGATGCCTTCGTCGCCAGTTCTGCCAATGGTTCGTTGGTCCCCAGCTTTGCCCACGGCATGGCGGTTCCCGAAGCGGTATCCGGCGCCATCTATGACGTCGCGACCAACTACTTCAACTCTGATGAGTCTGCTTCAGAGGGCGCAAGCCAACTGGTCAATGCCATCCAGGCAGCCATGTAAGACGGCTCACGCCGACCCGGGGGCCTTCGGGCCCCCACCTTTTCAACGGGAAATCCTATGTCATCGCAACGCAGACCTTCGGGGTCGCTAGAGCGGCTATTGCCCAAAATTGTGCTCGCACCCACGACCCTGGCCATGGTGGTGTGCATGTACGGCTTTATTGTCTGGACCGGCGCCCTGTCGTTCACCAAAAGCCGCATGCTGCCGCAGTGGGATTTCACCGGGTTTGATCAGTACGAGCGGCTCTTCAACAACCCGCGCTGGGACGTCGCGCTGTCGAACCTAGCCATCTTTGGGGTGCTGTTTATCGCCATCTCGTTGGTGCTGGGGCTGGCCTTGGCCATTTTCCTAGACCAAAAAATCCGCGGCGAAGGCGCCATTCGGACGATCTACCTGTATCCCATGGCGGTGTCTTTTGTGGTCACCGGTACCGCATGGAAATGGATTTTGAACCCAGGACTCGGCCTTGAAAAACTGGTCCGCGACATGGGCTTCACTGACTTTGAATTCAGGTGGCTGGTCGAGCAGGACATGGCCATCTACACCATCGTTATCGCCGCCGTCTGGCAATCCAGCGGCTTCGTTATGGCCATGTTTCTGGCCGGCCTGCGCGGCATCGACGACTCGCTGATCAAAGCCGCTCAAATCGACGGGGCATCGCCCACCCAAGCCTACTGGCACGTGATCCTGCCGATCCTGCGACCAGCCTTTTTCAGTGCCATCGTGATCCTTTCGCACATCGCCATTAAGAGCTTTGACCTGGTTCAGGCCCTGACCGGCGGCGGACCCGGCTATTCGTCAGACTTGCCGGCGAACTTTATGTACACCTTTGCTTTCAACCGCGCACAGATGGGGGTTGGCGCCGCCAGTGCCATGATCATGCTGTTTGGCGTGCTGGCGATTTTGGTGCCCTACCTGTACTCCGAACTGCGAGGGTCTAACCGTGACTAATTCCTCCTTTACTTGGCAGCGCGGCCTGATCTACACGATCTTGCTAGCCTTTGCCGCACTGTACCTGGTGCCGCTGTATGTGATGCTGACCACATCACTCAAGGACATCGAAGAAATCCGCCAGGGCAATCTGCTGGCCTTGCCTGACAACCCGACCCTGTATGCCTGGACCAAGGCGTGGTCCAGCGCCTGCACCGGCAGCGAGTGCGAGGGCTTGGCGCCATTTTTCTGGAACAGCGTTCGTATCGTGGTGCCCGCGGTGGTGATCTCGACCATCGTCGGCGCGCTCAATGGCTACGCCCTTGCCAAATGGCGCTTCCGCGGCTCGGAAATGTTATTCGGCGCGCTCTTGTTCGGCTGCTTCATTCCGTTCCAGGTCATTTTGCTACCCATGGCGCGCTTGCTCGCCACCCTGGGCCTTGCCAACACCGTCACGGGCTTGGTGCTGGTGCATGTGATCTACGGGGTGGCCTTTACGACCCTCTTTTTCCGCAACTTTTACGTCAGCGTACCGACGGAATTGGTTAAAGCCGCCCAGCTCGATGGCGCCGGGTTCTTTGCGATTTTTCGGCACATTTTCCTGCCGATCTCGCTGCCGATTTTCACCGTCACCCTGATCTGGCAATTCACCCAGATCTGGAACGACTTTTTGTTCGGGGTGGTCTATTCCGGCCCCGGAACGCAGCCCATCACCGTGGCCTTGAACAACCTGGTCAACACCTCGATGGGCGGCAAGGAATACAACGTCGATATGGCCGCGGCCATCATCGCGGCGCTGCCAACACTGGTGATCTACGTTTTGGCGGGTAAATATTTTGTGCGCGGCCTGACGGCTGGCGCGGTTAAGGGGTAAATCATGGGTTCACTAAGCATCAACCAGGTCACCAAATCTTTCGGCGACACCGAAGTCCTAAAGGGCATCAACATCGACGTCCAAAACGGTGAGTTCATCATCCTGGTCGGGCCCTCGGGCTGCGGAAAATCGACCCTGATGAACATGATTGCCGGCCTGGAAAGCGTGACCTCAGGCACCTTGGAAATGGATGGCCGCGACGTCACCCACGTGTCGCCAAAAGACCGCGACATCGCGATGGTGTTCCAGTCCTACGCCCTCTACCCGACCATGAACGTGGCACGCAACATTTCCTTTGGCTTGGAAATGCGCGGCGTCGATAAAGCCGAGCGTGAGCGCGTCGTCGCCGACGTCGCCGCCTTGCTACAAATCGATCATTTGCTGGACCGTAAACCCTCGCAACTGTCCGGCGGCCAGCGCCAGCGCGTGGCCATGGGCCGCGCCCTCGCGCGCTCGCCTGAGGTGTTTTTGTTCGACGAACCGCTGTCGAACCTGGATGCCAAGCTGCGCGTTGAAATGCGCACGGAAATCAAAAAGCTGCACAAACGGCTGGGCACCACCATCGTCTACGTGACCCACGACCAGATTGAAGCCATGACGCTGGCTGATCGAATCGCGGTGATGAAGGACGGCATCCTGCAACAACTAGGCACACCGGCTGAAATTTACGACGACCCCGCCAACCAGTTTGTCGCCGGGTTTATGGGCTCGCCGCCGATGAACTTCATTCGCGTCGACACCTGCGACGGCGGCGACATCGAAGTCGAAATCGGTGGCCAAACCCACCGCCTGACATTGCCCTGCTCCCCCGGCATCGCCGCCAGCAACCAGCGCGAGGTTATCCTCGGGATCCGCCCGGAAATGATTACCCAGCCCAAGCCCGAGAACACCCAGGGCATCGCCGCCAGCATGGACTTTGACGTCATCGAGCCCATGGGCGCGGACACCATGGCCATCGGTGAGTGGAACGGCCAAACACTGATGGCGCGCCTGTCGCCCGAAGCCGGTCAATGCGCCGGCGCCAACACCGCCATTCAGCTGGACATCAGCAAGTGTGTCGCGTTTGATACCGCAAACGGCGACAGGATTCGGTAGATGAACTTTGGTGTATTGGGGTACGGCAAGCTGGTGCGGGAACAGCTCGCACAGGCATTTGAAGAGGCGGGGCACCCGATCGTCGCCGTGGGTAGCCTGTCAGGTACCCGGCCCGAGGGTTTCGAGGGCACGCTGCACCGGACCTACACTGACTGCATCAACGATACGGCGGTGGATGCGATTTACATCGCCACGCCCAACCTATTGCACGTGCCCCTGTGCATTGAGTCCATGAGGGCGGGCAAGCCCGTGTTGTGCGAAAAGCCCATTGCCATGAATGCCCATCAGCGCGGGCAACTGCTGGCCACCCAGGCCAAGGTCGGCGGCTTCGTCCAGGAAGCCTTCATGGTTGAGCATCACCCCCAGTGGGCCCAGTTACCTGACCTCGGCATTGGCGAGCAGCGCGTACTCAACGTTCAATTCACTTACGAGCCGCGCAAGCCGAACGATGTCCGAACCAAGGCCAACCTTGGCGGTGGTGTCTGGCTGGACATCGGCTGCTACGCCCTGTTTAGTTGCTACCAATTCGGCGCCCGCACCTTGATCGACATTGATGGCCGCTTCGAAGCTGAAAACGGCGTGCCCACTCGGGTCATCGCTCGGCTGCGCTTCGCCGAAGGGCTCGAGGCCAATGTGCTGGTCACCAGCCAGCACTTCCGCCACCAACACCTGCAGCTGGTGGCCGACAATGGCGTGCTCACCATGCCCCGCCCGTTCAACCCCGTGGCTCCAGTCAGCAACACCTGGGAAACACCCGAGGGCGTCAGGCACCTAACTAGCGAAGCCAATCAATACACCCGCATGATCGAGCACTTTGTTGCCCACGCTGGCACCGCGGGCGTCGCCTTTGACGAGCGCACTCGCCTCATTGGTGAGTGGAGCGACCAGATTACCCAGCACCTGGGTTTCTAGTTTGCCCATGGGGCGCGAGGCTTGGCCGGCGGATCTGACTTTGGTCCGGTCACCACGTAAAACAATCAGCCTGCACGTCAGCCGGGGCGACATCCTCGTGCGCGCGCCGCTTCGGACGCCCCAATCGCATATCCTTGCGCTGATTCAACACCGCTTGGACTGGGCCCGAGAGCGCCGCCATCGCTACGTTGCCCCGGCTGCAATTAGCCCAAACATGCCCCTGTTATGGCACGGCGAAACACGCGTACTGGGGACGCCCGATTGCCCGTTTAGCGCCGTCCCCGGGCCCCGGGTACGTGACCCACGGGCCTGGATACGGCGGCAGTTGATCAATCAATACCGCACTCGTGCCTTAGACTATTTCAATGATCGGTCGGCCTATTGGGCGAGCCAGCTGGGGGTTCAGATCGGACAGGTTAGCGTGCGCGATTACCGCGGCCGCTGGGGCTCGTGCAGTCATCGCGGGGACCTCGCATTTAACTGGCGACTGATGATGGCTCCGCCGGCTGTTGCAGACTATGTGTGCGTTCACGAGGTGTGCCATCGGCTGCACATGAATCATTCAGCGGCGTTCTGGGCGGCCGTGTCGTCGCTGTGCCCCGACTGGAAGCAACACCGTCACTGGCTCCATGAGCACGGCAGCAGCCTGATGGATGCACTCCCTAAGACGAATGAATAAAACTAACGCATAGCGGATTTTTCATCGCTTTCGTGTTTTTCCCTCGGCCCTATACTGCGCCCGTACCTCATCAACGCAAACAAGGAGCCAAGCATGAGCACACATAAGCGTTACAACGCATACAACCCTCTCGCCACACCTGCCCAAGCACTGTCTTGGCTCGCATGGCCCTTCATGGTTCTAGGTCGCCTGTCAGACTCGCTGCTGGCCACCGAAGAAGAGCTTCGCGCGCTGCGCCGTGAAACCGAGTTTCTAAACCGGGTCGGGCGCAACCAACTGGGACGCTAAAATCCCGCTATAGTCAGGGGCCTTATTCAAGGCCCCTTTTTTATGTCCGACGCATACGCACATCTAACCCAACTTCCCTACCCGCGCCTGCGCGACTTTATTCACGAATCCGGTCCGGTGGACCTGGGCCAGCGCTATGTCGAGGATCCCTGGGAGGCCATGGCTCGCACCGTCACCGGACAACAAGTCAGCACGCACGCAGCGCAGTCAATTTGGGAGCGGGTCCACCGCGCCAGCGACGGCGATTTATTTGGCAGTTTTTTGGATGCGCCTGAGCGCCTCGAGGGCTGCGGGCTATCCAGGGCGAAGGTGCGCACCCTAACCGAGCTGATGCGCGCAGGCCGCGAAGGCACGCTAGATCTAGTTTGGTTGGCCACTCAGCCCATGCAGACGAGGCTGGATCACCTGCTGCCGTTTTGGGGCATCGGGCCCTGGTCAGTTGAGATGTTCAGCCTTTTTCACGCCCGCGACCCAGACGTCTGGTCTCCCGGTGATCTGGCCCTTAAAAAAGGCGCCGCAGGCTTTGCCGAAGGCGGTGATCCGGACGCATTGGTTGAGGCCGCCCGGCCGTTTCGGTCCTATCTAGCGCTGTACTGTTGGCGTGCGGCCAACGCGAATTTGTTTGCCGAACGCTAAACCCAGCCGGCCAGCTCCTCGCCAACGAGTTGGTTAATCAGCGCCGTGCCAATGCTCGAATCGTTCAGGCAGGGCACAAAGGCAAAGTTCTCGCCGCCGTGGTGCTTAAAGATCTCTTCACCTTCAATCGCCAGTTCTTCGAGGGTTTCGAGGCAATCTGCGCTAAACCCAGGGGCCGCGATCACCAAGTTTTTGACACCGCGCTTAGCCGCTTCCTCGATGCTGACGTCGGTGTAGGGCTGCAACCACTCTTTTGGGCCGAACCGTGACTGGAAGGTTTGCTGGTAGTTCGCCGCAGGCCAGTCCAACGACTCACGAATCAAGCGCCCCGATTTCACGCAAAAGCAGTGGTAAGGATCGCCCTTTTCCAAGTACTCCTTGGGCACCCCGTGAAAGCTGGTCATCAACATGTCCGGCGTCCAATCCAGCGTAGTGATGTGCTCGCGAATGCTGCGCGCAATGGCGTCAATGTAGGCAGGGTGGTCATGGTACTGGGGCATGGTGCGCACCGCCGGCTGCCAGCGCTGCTTTTGCAACCACTCAAACACCTTGTCGTTGACCGTTGCGGTGGTCGCGGCGCTGTACTGAGGGTACAGAGGCGCGACCAAAATTCGGTTGCAGCCGCCCTTGGCCAGCGCATCCAAGCCAGCCGCGATACTGGGTTTGCCGTAGCGCATCGCCCACTCGACCTGAACATTGGGCCAGTGCTGGGCAGCGTGGGCCGCCAGCGTGTCGGCTTGGCTTCGGGTAATGGTGCGCAACGGCGACTCGTCGCGCTCGCGATTCCAAATGCTGTCGTAGGCCTTGCCTGATTTTTGCGGGCGGATACTCAAAATGATGCCCTGCAAAATCGGCTGCCACAGCCATGGGCTTAGCTCGATCACCCGGCGGTCGGAGAGAAATTCGGACAAGTATCGGCGCATGGACCAGTAGTCTGTCGCATCCGGCGTACCGGAAATAAAAAAGCCCCACTTTTCAGCGAGGCAAACATTGTGAGTAGTGGTTTAGTTAACAGTTAAAGAGTTACCAAGTCTACGCTATGCCAATTATCTAGAATTGACGGCCGCCATAAAGCAAAAAACCAACAATTAAGCTGGCTTGGTGTGCGCTATCTGTCAGTGACAACTTTCGCAACAATAGCAAAATGATACACTTTTTTAGGGTAGAAAAAAGGACTTATCTGTCCCTTGGTAGGAAATAAGTATTAACCCTTTGATTTCAGTTTGTTATATTTCTAAAAAAACCTGTGTCATTGTTTTATTTTTTGGGGGAGCATTATTTTATTACCCCTAAACCCACGCAGATAAATGCTTACTCCTTAAGATTTTAGTTGATGTGGCTAGTTCTAGCCTAATATCTGCTATAGGCCGACCGAACATTTCTTCATACTCAGCTTCTTTTTTTGGCGTTCGGTTAGCGTGATTATACCAAGGAGCAATACCATCTCTATT
>CAKZQE010000235.1 GCA_937139465.1 uncultured Gammaproteobacteria bacterium | reverse complement strand
GGGCGCCTTTGCGGGCAACTTGCCCAGTGCTCAATGGGTCGCCGACAAGCCCTCGATCGCCTATGACTTCAGCGTCCCGGTGGACGGCCTGGAATCGCCCTGGGGCGGTGCTCAGCTGGTGTTTATGTACGACAGCGCCCTGACACCCGAGCCGCCGCGCTCCGCCGCCGCGCTCAAGGCCTTCATTGATCAGGGTGGCCGTTTTACCTACCCCGCGCCGCCTGCGTTTCACGGCACGACCTTCCTGAAACAACTGTTGTCCGAGCTGACCGCTGCACCCGAGGCCCTGCTGCAACCGGTCGCGGATGCTGACTTTGACGCCGTGACGGCGCCACTGTGGGCCTATTTGGATGCCATTCACCCGAAACTGCGCGGCGCAGGTGCGGTCTGGCCGGGTAGCGGTGAGGAAACCCGTCAGCTGCTGGACGATGGCGAAGTCGACATCGCCATTAGCTTTAACCCCAATGAAGCCAGTGCGGCGGTGCGTAACGGTCAGCTCGCCGACAGCGCCCGCACCTACATTTTTGACGGCGGCACCATTGGCAACACGCATTTCGTGTCGATTCCGTTCAACGCCAAAGCCAAAGCCGGTGCCATGGTGGTAGCGGACTTCCTGCTATCGCCCGAAGCCCAGGCCCGTAAGGCAGACCCAGTCTACTGGGGTGACCCAACCGTGCTTGACCTGGCCAAGCTGCCGGCGAGTGCCCAATCCCAGTTCGAGCAAATCGACCTGGGCCCCTGGGCACTGCCCATCGCCGAGTTGGCGAATACCCGTTCCGAACCTCACGCCAGTTGGGCCGGTGCTTTGGAGGCGGCTTGGGCCGAGCGCTACGCGCGCTAGTCTGGAGTGTGCTGGCGCTGGCCTTCGGGCTGCCGCTGGCGCTTGGACTGGTCGGTACGGGGATTGCGGCGGCAGGGGCGTTTCCCGGCTCACCCATGCCTGGGTGGTCGCAGGCCCTGTCTGACCCGCGTTTACTGGCGGCGGTGGTTGCGACCCTGTGGACGGGGTTGGGCGCCACCGCCCTAGCCTTGGCGTTGGCCTTGGCCGCGCTCGTACTGGGGTGGGGCCGGGGCTGGTTTCGTGCCGTCGCCGGCTGGCTGCCACCCATGTTGGCGGTGCCCCATGCGGCCCTGGCGGTGGGTTTGGTGTTTGTGCTGGCGCCCAGTGGCTGGTTGATGCGCATGGTGCTCGAAGGCCCGCGGCCGCCGTCGGGGTGGACCGTGCCCGATGCCTACGGGCTAAGCCTGCTCGTGGGCCTGGCCTTGAAAGAGTTCCCCTTCCTGCTGTTTACGGCCATGGCCCTGTGCCCACGCTTGAACCCCGATCACTGGATCAAGCAGGGGCGGGTGCTGGGGTACTCCGCAAGCCGCTGCTGGACGCGGTTGGTGCTGCCGCGTTTGCTGAGCCAGCTGCGCCTGCCGATTGCGGTGGTGCTGGCGTATAACCTGAGCGTCGTTGATATGGCGCTGCTGCTGGGTCCCGGGCAACCGCCGACCCTGGCGGCGCTGGTGCTGGAATGGTTTAACCAGGCCGGCGGTCGCGCCAAAGCCGGGGCGGGTGCGTGGCTGTTGCTGGTGGTTATGGCGCTTGGGTTTGCGGCCTTTGCTATCGCTGGACTGGGCCTGGGCGCCTTGGCTCGTGGTCGCCGAGTCAGCGGAATCCGCCGCGGATGGCACCTGTGGCATTGGCCGGCGCGGGTTGCGCTCGCCGGTGCCCTCGGGCTGACGGCGTTGGCGCTGATTAGCTTGCCGATCTGGTCGCTGGCGCAGCGTTGGCGGTTCCCCGACGCCTGGCCCAGCGCCTGGACGCTCAGGTTCTGGGTTAACCGTTGGGATCAACTGGGTGAGTTGCTCTCGCATACGCTGATTTTGGGGGTGGCGTCGACCGCCCTGGCGGTGCTGGCGGCGGTGGTGTGGCTGGAACTGGAGCGTTTGCGCCGGGTGCCGCGAATTGACGGCCTCTGGTATGTGCCCCTGTTGTTGCCGCAAGTGTGCGTGTTGCTGGGCTGGCAGAGTGCCAGTTTGTGGGTTGGCTGGGATGGGCGCGCGGCCACTGTGATTTGGGGTCATTGGGTGTACAGCCTGCCCTACGTGATTTTGATGCTGGCCGGCGCCTGGCGCGCATTGGACCCAAGCTATGACCAGCAGGCGCGGGTGCTGGGGCATGGCTACGCGGCTCGCTTGCTGCGGGTGCGGGTGCCGCTGATGGCACGGCCGTTACTCAGCGCTGCGGCGGTCGCCATGGCCGTTAGCGTGGCGCAGTATTTGCCCACCCTGTTGCTCAGTGGCGGGCGCATACCGACACTCACCACCGAGTTGGTCACCAGCTTTGGCGGGGTTGATCGGCGCATGATCGGCGCCCTGGCCAGCTTGCAGTTGATGTTGCCGCTGGTGTGTTTTGCTGCGGCCTTGGTGCTGCCACGTATATGGTTTCGGAATAGGCAACATGCTTGAAGTGAACAACTTATCGATCGGCTTTGCGTCCGGCGAATGCCTGGTCGAGGGCCTGTCGTTTCAGGTCGAGGCGGGGGGCGTTTTGGCGCTGTTGGGCCCATCGGGCAGCGGTAAATCAACGGTGCTGGATTGGATCACGGGGACACTGGCCCCGGGGATTCAGTCCAGCGGTTCCCTGCACCTTTATGGCCGTGACTTAACCGACGTGCCGACCGAAAGGCGTGGGCTTGGGCTGGTGCTGCAGGACGGGAGCTTGTTTCCGCACATGAGCATCGCCGAAAACTTGGCCTTTGGCGCGCGTCAGCGCTTATCCGCCGCGGCCGTTGACGAATTGCTGGAGCGGGCCGACCTCGGGGGCATGGCCGACCGCGACCCGGCCACCATCAGCGGCGGCCAGCGCGCCCGGGTCAGTCTGCTGCGCACGCTGGTCAGTGAGCCGGCGGCGGTGCTCTTGGATGAACCCTTTTCAAAGCTGGATGCGGAGCTGCGCGATCAGATTCGGGCCTTTACCTGGACTGAAACCGAGGCGGTGCCGCGGGTGCTGGTGACCCATGACGCCCAGGACATCCCGGCGCATGCCCAGCGCATTCAATTGGGGGACTCCGCATGCTAGACAAGCACATCGTGCCGCACCTGGTTCGGCCGCTTAATGCTGTGGCGCGGCAGCTACACGCCCGCGGCGTGCGCGCCGACCAGGTCACCTGGGCCGGCTTTGCCCTTGGGCTTGGGTGTGTGGTCGCGGTGGCCATGGATGCCTATGGCCTGGCGCTTGCGCTGTTGGCGGCAAACCGTTTAGCCGACGGGGTGGACGGGGCCTTGGCGCGCCTGCATGGCCCGACCGATGCCGGTGCGTTCTTGGATATCGTGCTCGACTTTATTTTCTACGGCCTGTTTCCGCTCGGCTTTGCCCTAGCCAACCCGGATTACGCGCTGGTGGCGGCGGTGTTGATCGCCAGCTTTATCGGCACCGGTGCCAGTTTCCTGGCCTTTGACGCCTTCGCCAAACAGCGCGGGCTCAGCCACCCGGACTTTGCCTACAAAGGCCTGTATTACCTAAACGGTCTGGCCGAGGGCACCGAGACCATCGCTTGCTTCGCGCTGATGTGCCTGTTCCCGCAGCACTTTGTGCTGTTGGCCTCTGCCTTTGCTGTGATTTGCTGGTTAACGGCGCTCAACCGCGTGGTCGGCGGCTGGCGTGCCCTGAACTAACTAGCCGTCGGGCTGGTACTGGCGCTTTCCAGCGCCTCGCTGGCTTCCAGCCACTCCATTTCAGCGCTTTCTAGCGCATCCACAAGGGCGGCCCGGGCCTGGCCGTCGCGGGTTTGTTCCTCAACGGGTGTGTCGGTGAAGTACCCGGGCTGGGCCTGGCGCTGGTCGATCGCCTCGATATCGCTCTGCAGGGATTCCATGCGGGTTTCGCATTGCTTCACTACCTTGCGCAGTGGCGCCAGTTGCGTGCGCTGGGCGGCGCGGTTGCGGCGCTGCTCCTTCTGGCTGCTGTCGCTTTTCGCCGCCTCGCCCTCGGTGGCGGGGCTGTCATCCACCCAGTCCTCCAATGCCTGTGTCCACACCCCCAGAGTGCCGCGGCGCAGTGACCACAGCTGATCGCAGGTGGTTTCCAGCAGGTGCCGGTCGTGACTGACCAGCACAATGGCACCCGCGTAATCCTGCAGTGCCACCTCGAGGGCGTGGCGCATATCAAGGTCGAGGTGGTTAGTGGGCTCGTCTAATAATAATAAGTCAGAGGGGCACAACAGTGCCTGCGCCAGATTCAGGCGCATACGCCAGCCACCGGAAAAATCGCCAACTTGACGATCCATCTGTGCATTATCGAAACCCAGCCCGGCGAGCAGTTTGCGTGCGCGAGCCTCTGCGGTA
>CAKZQE010000234.1 GCA_937139465.1 uncultured Gammaproteobacteria bacterium | reverse complement strand
CCGTTGAATGTCATGGTTTTGAACGCCAGCCCTAATTTGACGGACGAGGGCATGTGGGTGTCGAAGCTGTTTCGGGCGCAGTACCCATGGAAACCGCTCACGGCAAACGTGGTTGTGCGGCCGTTGGATGCGCCGGTGACGCTGGACGTGCTCCGCGATGGCAAGACGCTGAAGATCGAAACCCGGCTGAGTGCGCTGCCACGCGACGGCGCGAGTGTCGATGCCCGCCTGAGCGGCGCGACCTTCGGCGATCTCGCCCGTCGGCGCAGTGCCGGGCTGACGGCGGCCACGGGCGGCGATCTGGGCTGGGTCGGCTTCGACAACTACGTCCGGTTCGTGAGTTCCAGCGCCTTCTGGCCCGCCGTTCAGACAACGCTGCTCATCGTGCTGGGCGTTCTGGTGATCACCGTGTGCCTTGGCATCCTGCTGGCGATCCTGCTGGATCAGCCGATGTGGGGACAGGGCGTTGTGCGTATTCTTGTCATTGCGCCCTTCTTCGTGATGCCGACCGTGTCCGCGCTGGTCTGGAAGAACATGTTCATGGACCCCAACTACGGCTTGCTGTCGTACCTGTGGGAGTTCTTTGGGGCTGATCCGATCCAGTGGCTATCACAAGCGTCCCTGGCGTCGATCGTGACCATCGTCAGCTGGCAGTGGCTGCCCTTCTCTACCCTGATTTTATTGACCGCCATTCAGTCGCTTGACACCGAGCAGCTGGAGGCCTCTGAAATGGACGGTGCCACGGCACTCAAGCGCTTCTGGTTCATCATCCTGCCCCACCTGGGCCGGGCAATGACGGTGGTGCTGCTGATCCAAACCATTTTCTTGTTGTCGATCTTCGCTGAGATCTTCGTCACCACCGGCGGCGCGTTTGGGTCAAAAACCCTGACGTACCTGATTTACCAGCGTGTACTGGAAAGTCAAAACGTGGGACTGGGCAGCGCGGGCGGCGTGTACGCCATTATCTTGGCCAACATCGTTGCGATCTTCTTGATGCGTATCGTTGGCAAGAACCTGGATTCTTAAGGAGACCCCCATGGCTCGTACTACTACTTCATCACGCAAGACCTTTAACACGGTGCTTGCATGGTCGATCGGCCTGCTGATCTTCTTCCCGATCCTGTGGACCATTCTGACCAGCTTTAAAAGCGAAGGTCAGGCGATTGCTGATCCGCCGTTGTTCTTCTTCTTTGACTGGACACTGGAGAACTACATCGCCGTTCAGGAACGCTCTGATTACTTCAAGTTCCTGACCAACTCGTTGATCATCGCCGGTGGCTCTACGCTGCTGGGCACCTTGATCGCGATACCGGCGGCCTGGTCGATGGCCTTTGTGCCCTCGCGCCGGACCAAAGACATTCTGTTGTGGATGCTGTCCACCAAGATGTTGCCTGCGGTGGGTGTGCTGTACCCGATCTACCTGGTGTTTATTGAGCTAGGTCTGTTGGACACACGCACCGGTTTGGTGATCGTGCTGATGCTGATCAACATGCCGATTATCGTTTGGATGCTCTACACCTACTTCCGCGAGATCCCGAGCGAGATCTTGGAAGCGGCACGAATGGACGGCGCGTCACTGCGCTCAGAGATCCTTTACGTGCTGACGCCGATGGCGATTCCAGGTATTGCATCAACGATCCTGTTGAACTTCATTTTGGCTTGGAACGAAGCGTTCTGGACCTTGAACTTAACGGCCGCCAAGGCGGCACCGCTGACCGCGTTTATTGCCAGCTACTCAAGCCCTGAAGGCTTGTTTTACGCCAAGCTAAGCGCCGCCTCGACCATGGCCATTGCGCCGATCTTGGTCCTGGGTTGGTTCAGTCAAAAACAATTAGTACGCGGCCTGACCTTCGGCGCCGTCAAATAAAGGAACATAAACATGGGACGTATCGTACTCAACCAAGTCACTAAGACATTTGACGACACACAGGTCATTCCGCCCCTGGATCTAACCATTCAGGACGGTGAATTCACTGTATTTGTTGGCCCTTCAGGCTGTGGTAAATCGACCCTGCTACGCATGATCGCGGGGCTTGAAGACCTCAGCAGCGGCGAAATCCAGATCGACGACACCAATGCAACCCAGCTCAAGCCGGCTCAGCGCGGCTTGGCCATGGTGTTCCAGTCGTACGCTCTGTACCCGCACATGACCGTTCGCAAGAACATTGGCTTCCCGCTGCGCATGGCGAAAATGGACCCGGCCGAGATTGACCGTCGCATCACCGCCGCTGCTGACGTTTTGAACCTGACCGACTACCTGGACCGCCGTCCGGGTCAGTTGTCCGGTGGTCAGCGTCAGCGTGTAGCCATTGGCCGCGCCATTGTTCGTGAGCCCTCAGCGTTCCTGTTCGACGAGCCACTATCTAACCTAGACGCCGCATTGCGTGTTGGCATGCGTTTGGAAATCAGCGAGCTGCACAAGCGTCTGAAAACGACCATGATCTACGTGACCCACGATCAGGTCGAAGCCATGACCATGGCTGACAAGATCGTTGTGCTGCAGGCCGGTGTTATCGAACAGGTCGGCTCGCCGCTTGAGCTCTACCGTTCACCGAAGAATCGCTTTGTTGCGGGCTTCATCGGTTCACCGAAGATGAACTTCATCGAAGGCGAAGAAGCGGCAAAACATGGCGTTCATTGCATCGGTGTTCGCCCCGAGCACATCGACGTGTCTGCGCAGAGCGGTGAGTGGAGCGGTATCGTCAGCGTTGCTGAGCACTTGGGCTCGGACACCTTCTTCCACATCCACGACAGCGGCATTGCGGAAACGCTGACCGTCCGTGCTGATGGCGAAGTTGATTTCAAACACGGTGATCGTATCTACCTCACGCCACGTGCGGATTCGATTCACAAATTTGACGCGCAAGGCCTGCGCCTTTAATCCGGTGAATAGCATGACTCAGCCCACTCAATCCGCTCAGGGTGTCCAGCTAGCCAATAGCACGCTGGACCAGCTGCCGGCACAGATCGAACGCCCCACCTATGACCGACAGGGTCTGACGCCGGGCATCGTTCATATTGGCGTGGGCAATTTCCACCGCGCGCACCAGGCTTGGTACCTGCATCGTTTGATGCAGCAAGGCGAGGCCCTGGATTGGGCCATCATCGGCGCGGGCGTACGCCCCGCTGATGCCGCCATGCGCGATCGTTTGTTGGCGCAGGACTGCCTGAACACGCTGATCGAGCTGGATCCAGCCTCCGATCGCGCTGAAGTGGTCGGTTCAATGATCGATTTCTTGCCGGTCGAGCCCGAAAACGGCGCCTTGATTGCCTGCCTAAGCCGCCCGGAAATCCGTATTGCGGCACTGACGGTGACTGAGGGGGGTTACTACGTCGATTCGGCCACGGGCGAGTTCGACGCCCAGCATGCAGACATACAGTTCGATGCAGCCAACCCAGCTACGCCCAAGACCGCCTTTGGTGCCATCGTTGCAGCCCTGCGTTTGCGTCGCGACAGCGGTGCCGGCCCGATGACAGCACAGTCCTGCGATAACCTGCAGGGCAACGGGGCCGTATTGCGCCAGACCGTCGTCGGCTTGGCTCGTCTGTCCGACCCCGAGTTGGCCGCTTGGATTGATACCAATTGCAGCTTCCCTAACTCGATGGTCGACTGCATTGTACCCGCCACGGGCGCACGCGAGCTTGAGCTAGCCAAAACTGTTGGTGTTAATGACGCCGCCCCGGTCACGCACGAAAACTTCCGCCAGTGGGTCATCGAAGATGATTTCTGTGCCGGACGCCCGGACTGGGACAAGGTTGGCGCGCAATTCACGTCCAATGTCCATGACTTCGAGATGATGAAGATTCGCATCTTGAACGGTGGCCACCAGGTCATTTCCGTGCCGGGTGAATTGCTCAGCGTTGAGTCAATTTCCGGTTGCATGCAGGACGCGGACATTCGACAGCTATTCGTGACTATTGCACAGCGCGAAGTCGCGCCCCACGTCAAAGCGGTCCCGAACATGACGCCGGACAGCTACATTGAGCTGATTCATTCGCGCTTCTCGAACCCCAAAATTGTCGACACCACGCGTCGGGTCGCCTTTGACGGCTCATCACGTCACCCCGGTTTTATTCTGCCGACGGTGCGCGAGGGCATCGCCGCAGGTCAGTCCATTCGTGGCTTGGCGTTGGTGGAAGCGGCATGGGCTCGGATGTGTGCTGGCACCCGTGAAGACGGCAGCCTTATCGAAGCCAACGACCCCAACTGGGCACACCTGAACGCCGTGGCTCTGCAAGCCAAGGACGACCCAGCCGCCTGGTTAGCCATGACCAATATCTATGGTGACTTAGGTCAGAACGAAGCCTTCAGCGGCGCCTTCGCCCACTGGCTCACGGCCATTTGGAAAGACGGCACCCGCGCCGCCATTCAGGCCTACGACCATTCGCGCGTTGGCCAGCCCGTTGCACGACAGGGCGCGGGCCATCGAGATGACGTGGCCGCCATACATGAGTCTTTGTCCCATGCGTGACGGTTTCATCAGGTGGTCATCAAAGTG
>CAKZQE010000233.1 GCA_937139465.1 uncultured Gammaproteobacteria bacterium | reverse complement strand
GCCAGCGGCACACGCTTAGTGCGCGTACCAAAGATAAAAAGCGCCTAGGTCCGGCGCAGGTTCATTGCCCCGAGCGCCACGGCCAAGACGCCAGGAATCACCACCGCGAGCAGCGGGTTGAATCCGTACACCAGCGTCACTGGGCCGGCGATGTCCTGCAACAGCTTAAAGCTCAGACCGACCACGATGCCGATGAACAATCGGGTTCCGATGGGGCTCGAGCGCAGCGGCCCCAGCACAAACCCGGCGCCCGCAAACACCAACGCCAAGATCAGCACCGGCAACAGCAGCGCCTGATAAAGCCCCAATTGAGCGCGCTGGGTGCTGAGCCCGGAGCGCTCGAGTTGCTGATACAGCGCCCACAGCTCAGATGGCCGTTGCGCCACCCCCGAATCCGCCGCTTGGTACAGCGACACCGGCGACGCCTGAATGGGCAAGGTGACGGACACACCGCTGGCGACGGCAATACGATCACCCATCAAGGTGGCGATCTGGGCCCGATCCAACTGCCAGCCGGCGGTACCGGCTATGCCCTCGCGGGCCGAGCCCGAGCGCACGAGCTCACCATTGGGGGCAAACTCAAACCAACGCAGGGCGCGAATGGCGTCCTGTTCCGCCGCCTCCAGATTCACAAAGCGTTCGCCGTCGCGGTGCCAAAGCCCGCGCACCCACTGATCATTCGTGGCGCGGCCAAGCGACGCATCTTTATAGCTCTCGGCGGCGCGTTCGGTCCCTGGCACCACCCACTCGGACATGGCCACGGCACCGACCCCGGCCACCAAGCCCGGCACGCAGGCCAACGCCACCAAGCGCGATAACGACATCCCCGCAGCACGCGCAGCGACCAGCTCGCTGGTGCCCGCTAAGCTGCCCAACCCTGTCAAGGCACCCAACAAACCAATCAACGGCAAATCCCGGACAAAAGCCGACGGGATCGACAGCACCGAATACCACACTGCCTGCCCGAACCCGTAGCCCGGGGAGGCGTTGCCGACTTCGTCGATGACCTCAAAGGTGAAGCCCAAACCCAACAGCACCACCGCACACACCAGCGTGGCCGCGCAGACGCGCACCATAATGTAACGGGCAAGCTTCATGCGTGACCCCGGCTGCGGTTGCGCGCCATCAGGCCGGCAATCACCGCGACCATGGCGACATGCACCGGCCACAGCGCGACAAACATTGGCCATTCAGCATCAGCCTGTTTGGACTGGGCAAAATTGACGAAGCCGTAGTAGCAGATAAAGACCACGACCCCCGGTAGAAATTTCGACCAGCGTCCGGCGCGCGGGGCGATCGGCCCAATCGCGAGCCCCAGGGTCAAGGCAATCGGCACCATCAGCACCAGCGCCAGCCGCCAGTGAAACTGCGCCTGCTCCTGCGCATTGCCCGCGTACAGATCGGCACTGCTCGAGGCCTGAAGCCGGGGCGGCGTGGCTTTGGTTGCCGGCACGTCAAGCCGCACCAGGTACTCATCAAATTCAAGCGCGGACCATTTGGCTTCGCCGGCGAAGCCTGTCCAACGCTGGCCGTTTTCCAACACCAGATAGCGCTGCCCCGACCGACTGTCTAACCGCTGGAGCGCGCGCTCGGCGCGAATCACGGACGGGGTGGCATCGTTTTGATGGATAAAAACGTCAAGCAATTGATTGGAGTCGGGATCCGAGGCGCCGGCGAAAAAGATCGCCTCACCGCCGATGGACTGGAACCGTTGTGGGGCTAGTCCGTTGAGCATCGCCACCGATTCGGCTTCGGCCAGTTGGCGCGACACCCAGACCGCGGTCGACGGCGCCCAGTACAGCGACAAGGCCCCGACAACCAAGGTCATCATCAAGGTTGGCCACCACAGGGCCCGGGCCAAAAAGCCAATGCCGGCACCGGACGCACGCAGCGCACTGGCCTCCTGGTCGGCGTACAGACGCCCCATGGCCAGCAACACGCCGAGGAAAAACGCCAGCGGCAGCACGATCTGCAAAGCACCGGGGATACGGCCCAAAATCGTGATCAGCACCAGGTCCGGCGCCAGCAGCCCCTGGGCGGCCTCGTTCAGGTAAACCACCAAACGCCCGGTCAGCCCCAAAAAGGTCAGCACCAAGGCGGCGGCCATTGCACCTGAAAGGACTTCCCGTCCGAGGTAGCGACTGAGTATGCTCACGTGCTGACACACCTGCTGTGAAAAGCCGCTACCATACCGAAAACCCGATTTGGAGTCCCCATGCAGTTTGACCTTGCCCCCCTGTCCCTGACCGACCACGCCACTGATTTGATGGTGATGGTGCTGCACAAAGACGAAGGCGCCCCGTTCGCGACCGAATGGTTTGACCGCGTCGTCGCCAGCGGTGATTTCGCGGGCAAGGCCGGCGATGCCCTGACGATCAACGCACCCGCTGGCATGGCGGCAGCTCGCTGCCTGCTGGTGGGCCTGGGTGAAACCGACAAGGTGAGCGCAAAAACCCTCGACAAAGCCGCCAAAGCCATCGCCGAAGCCGCGGTCAAAAAAGGCATTCAAACTGCCACCCTGGCGCCCCAGGGCGCACTGGACAAAGCCTTCAGCCGCCAGCTGGGACTGCACTTGGCATTGGCCCAGTACCAATACACCGAGACCTTTGGCACCAAAGAGCTGCCGCCCGCCAGCACCCTGGCTCGGGTTGAGCTGAGCGGCGAACTCGACGCCGCCCAGCACGGCTACACCATTGGCCAGGGCGCCAACTTCACCCGTGAACTGGGCAACCTGCCGGGCAACACCTGCACTCCGACCTACCTGGCGGGCCAAGTGCACACCCTGAAGCACGACAAACTCAGCGTCGAGGTACTGGACGAAGCCGCCATGGAAACCCTAGGCATGGGCAGCCTGCTCAGCGTTGGGCGCGGCAGTGTCGAGCCATCACAGTTAGCGGTTATGCGTTTCAACAACGGCGGTGATGAGGCCCCGATCGCCCTGGTCGGCAAGGGCATCACCTTTGACACCGGCGGCATTTCCATCAAACCCGGTGCCGCCATGGACGAGATGAAATACGACATGTGTGGGGCCGCGACTGTGTTGGGCGCCATGAAAGCCGTGATCGAGCTGGACCTGCCGCTGAACATCGTCGCCGTCATTGCCTGTGCTGAAAACATGCCCGCAGGCAATGCCACCAAGCCCGGTGACATCGTCACCAGCATGTCAGGCCAAACCATCGAAGTGTTGAATACCGACGCCGAAGGGCGTTTGGTCCTGTGCGACGCCCTCACCTACGTCAAGCAGGACAACCCCGCGTGCATCGTCGACATGGCCACGCTCACAGGGGCGTGCATTATCGCGCTGGGCCATCACAACACGGGCTTGCTGTCGAATAACGACGCTCTGGCGGACGAGCTGTTGGCGTCCGCCGCGGACGCCATGGACGGCGCCTGGCGCCTGCCCATCAGCGACGATTACGACAAGCAGCTGGATTCGAACTTTGCCGACATGGCGAACATCGGCGGTCGCGACGCCGGCACCATCACAGCGGCCTGCTTCCTGAGCCGGTTTGTTGGCGACACCCCCTGGGCGCACCTGGATATTGCGGGTACTGCCTGGGTCAGCGGCAAAAACAAAGGCGCCAGCGGGCGCCCTGTGCCGATGCTGGTGAACTGGTTGCAAAGCCGCGCCCAGTGACCAACGTTCGCTTTTACATCTGCGCCGAGTCCGAGTGGCTCGACGCGGCTAAATTCAGTGTACGTCTGGGCCGGATGTTACGGCGCAAAGGGCACCGGCTTTTATACTGGACGCCGGATGCGGACCATCAGGGGCAACTGAATCAGCTGATGTGGGACTACCCCGCCGACGGCTTTTTGCCCCACCGAATGGACCCGAGTGAGCCCGAATGCGGGATCGACATCGGCGCCGGTATCGACTGGCCCGGTCACCATGACGTGCTGATTAACCTGACCGCTGAAATCCCTGAACCCCACGCGCGCTTTGCTCATCTCTGTGAAGTCGTGCCCGGTGCCGCTACACTACTGGACAACGCACGCGATCGCTGGCGCCACTACAAAGACCGTGGCCACCCGCTTAAACGCTTCGAAACTGACAACATCTGAGACCCCCTATTCATGGATAAGGCATTCGACCCCGCCCACATCGAGAAAGACCGTTACGCCCAATGGGAAGCCCAGGGGTGTTTCAAACCCTCGGGGTCCGGTGACCCCTACTGCATCATGATCCCGCCGCCCAACGTGACGGGCAGCCTGCACATGGGGCACGCGTTCAACAACACCATCATGGATTCCTTGGTGCGTTACCACCGCATGAAGGGCCACGACACCCTGTGGCAGGTTGGCACCGACCACGCCGGCATCGCCACCCAGATGCTGGTCGAGCGCAAACTTGAAGCCGAGGGCGTCGACCGTCGCGACTTGGGCCGCGATGCCTTTATCGGCAAGGTCTGGGAGTGGAAAGCCGAGTCCGGTGGCAACATCACCGGCCAGCTTCGCCGCCTAGGGTCGTCCGTGGACTGGAGCCGGGAGCGCTTCACCATGGATGACGATTTGTCCCGCGCCGTGCAGGAAGTGTTCGTTCAGCTGCACGACGAAGGCCTGATTTACCGCGGCAAGCGCCTGGTGAACTGGGACCCGGTCTTAAAGACCGCCGTCAGCGATCTGGAAGTCGAAAACGAAGAGGAAAACGGCCACATCTGGTCGCTACGCTACCCCCTCAGCGATGGCAGTGGATCCTGGTGGTCGCCACCACGCGTCCGGAAACCAGGCTGGGTGACACCGCCGTTGCGGTGCACCCCGAGGACGAGCGTTACGCGGACCTGGTGGGCAAAACCATCACCCTGCCGCTGGTGGGCCGTGAGATTCCGATCATCGCCGACGACTATGTGGATCCGGAATTCGGAACCGGTTGCGTCAAAATCACACCGGCACACGATTTCAACGACTACGAGATGGGCAAGCGCCACGACCTGCCGCTGATCAATGTGCTGACCCGCGACGCTGCGATCACCGATGACGCGCCGGCGGCCTACCGCGGGATGGACCGTTTCGATGCCCGCAAACAAATCGTCAAGGACCTGGATGCCCAGGGCCTGCTGGTCGAAGTCAAAGATCACCGCCTGCCGGTGCCGCGCGGTGAGGGCGACAAGGTGCTGGGCGGCGCCATCAACCGCTCCGGCGTGCTGGAAATTGAAGCCACTACGGTGGGGGAGGACTCCAGCCTCAGCAAGATCATCGCACTGGTGGAGAATGCCCAGATGGGCAAGGCGCCGTTGCAGCAGCTGGTGGACAAGGTCTCCGCCGTGTTCGTGCCGGTGGTGATGGCCATCGCCCTGTTCACCCTGCTGGTATGGTACGCCATCACCAGCGACTTCGGTCAGGCGCTGCTGGCGGCGGTAGCCGTGCTGGTGATCGCCTGTCCCTGTGCGCTGGGGCTGGCGACGCCGGCGGCCATCGTCACCGGTACCGGGGTGGCGGCGCGCCACGGCATTCTGATAAAAGATGTCGATACCCTGCAGAAGGCCCACGCCATCAAGGCGCTCATCTTCGACAAGACAGGTACGCTCACCCGTGGCAGCCCGGCTGTTGGGACACTCATTGCCTCCGAACCCGATGAGGAGGCGATGGTGCTGAACCTAGCAGCCACCACTGCGGCAGG
>CAKZQE010000232.1 GCA_937139465.1 uncultured Gammaproteobacteria bacterium | reverse complement strand
TCCGTTGCTGCAACAAGGTTTACCTGCATGACGCCTTCAGCTACCAAAATGTTCCCGCACCGCGTACCGAAGTGGTGTTGGAGGCCACGCCGGAGCGCGCCGAAAAACTTGAAGCGTCCTTTGGTTACCCAATGGTTCTTAAATTGCCAGAGGGGTCGTTCAGTCGAGGTGTTCACAAAGCCAATAATCGAAAGGAGCTGCTGGGGTACCTCACAGACATGTTGGTGAACAGCGCCTTGGTGTTGGTGCAGGAATACCTGTTCACCGAATTTGACTGGCGGATTGGCGTGCTAGCGGGCAAGCCGCTGTACGCCTGCCGCTATCACATGGCCAAAGGGCATTGGCAGATTTATAACCACCAAAGCAGCGACGAGGCATCGGGCCATTTCGATACGCTACCCACCTTCGAGGTGCCCCGGGCTGTGCTGGACGCCGCCATCCGGGCCACGCGCCTGATTGGTCATGGCCTGTATGGGGTCGATATCAAACAGCACGGCGATCAGGTCGTGGTGATTGAAGTGAACGACAACCCGAGCTTGGACAGCGGTGTCGAAGATGCCTACCTCGGGGATGAGCTGTACATGACACTTATGGCCGAATTTGCGAGTCGCCTTGAGGAGCGCGGCCGCCCAAATCGCGACACATAACCAGCGCGTCATCGCCGTTAGCGTAATAGCCTACTCGGCGTCCCCTCTGGCGGTACCCCAAGCGCTCGTATAAGGCAATGGCACGGTGATTTCCGGCGGACACTTCCAATTGGATCCGGTCACACCCCGTTGCGATCGCGCAGCGCTCAACTCCGCCAATGAGCGTGCTGGCCACGCCCTGCCCGGGCGTGGCGACGGCAATGGAGTAAAGCCGCGCCATAGACGAGCCTTTACGAAAACGAACCAAAGCGTAGCCTTGAACACCACCAGCCCCTTCAGCCACCCACAACTGCCCGGTCCTGGTCGTCACCCAGTAGCGCATCTGGCGCGGCGACAGCTGGTCAGAATTAAAGCTCGCCTGCTCCAGTGCAATAAGCGTGTCCAAGTCCTGTAGATCGGCGCGGCGAAGGTGTGTGCTCATGCCGCGCTTATAAACGCAAAACCCCATGAGCACCAGTCAATCTTTCTAGTTACCACTGGCTGCCAGGTCACAAGCCGCCGCACGAAACGCGCTACTGTGATCGTGGCAAAAGGGAAAACGCTGTGTACCGTATTTTATTGATCGACGATAACCGCGACGACCTCAACCAGAGTCAGCGCGCGCTGAAAGCGACGTTGGATTGCGTGTTGGTGATGGCCATAACCACGACCGAAGCGATCAACGCCTGCGAGTCGGGGGAATTCGACATTATCCTGATCGATGTGAATATGCCTGACATCAGTGGGCCGCGCCTGAAGGCCCTACTTGAGCAACAACAGTCCATGCGTAGCGCCTGCGTGATGTACCTGACCGGCACCCCAACCGATCACCGCCTGCACCAACACGTCGCAGGCAATGTCGGCGCAGTACTGATTAAACCGCTCGACCAGGCTCGCATTGAAGAAATGCTATTTCACCTTGAGGTTTGGGCCGACGGGCTTGAGGACTGTTAACCGGCCCACGGATATGACTACACTGCCTCATGCTAATTCCACCTGCCTTTGCTCAACATGATCCGGAACAACACCGCGCGTTAATCGCCGCCTTCCCGGTAGCCGTCCTGGTCGCTCCGCTCAAGACACTGGAAATTCACCATTTGCCGATGGTTTTGGACGGCAATCGGTTGTTATTTCATGTGGCCCGCGCCAACCCGATCAGCCAGCTATCCGAACCCGTGCCCGTCACCGCTGTATTTTCAGCACCACCCGCCTACATCACACCAAGTTGGTACGCCGAGAAAGCTAAGACAGGCCGTGTGGTGCCGACCTCAAATTATGCAAGCGTGCACGTTACTGGGCAGTTGATGGCGCTAGGTAGCGCTGACACCCGCATGGTTATCGAGCGGCTCACCGACCATTTCGAAGCCGACCGCCCTGCGCCTTGGTCCGTCGATGATGCACCTGCCGAGTACCTCGACAGGATGATGCGCGGGATCCGAGGGTTTGAAATCCAAATCACGTCAATGACCGGCAAATGGAAGCTCAGCCAGAACCGGCCGATGGAGGACCAGCAGGCAGTGCGCGACGGCCTCGGCAACCATCCGCTTGCTAAGTGGATGCGCACCGTTCCGAACGACTGACACAAAAAAGCGGCCAAAGCCGCTTTTTGTATTCGCCGTCAAGTTCCGGCTACCCGATTCGGGCTAGCCAGCTCGAATTACGAATTCGCGAACAGATACTTGACGCGCCGGTCAACCGTGTCCGTTTCTTGATAAATATGATTCGACGTTTTTAGCTGTTTCAGCGCACGGAAAATCGAAGCGCGGGAAACATCCTTGAAAATCGCTTGATCTTCAAGTTCCGACGATACGACCTTTTGGTCATTCTTCTGGCAAAACGCGATGTACTCGAGAATTGAGCGTTCCAGTTCCGATAGATCAGAAAGGCCCATCGCGGTTTCCATCTCGTGCAAGGTTGCACGCAACGAGTATAAAAGTGTGAGTTCAGATTTTTGTGTCATTTTGTCCATCACTTAATCCCCCTCGGGCTTTGACCGAGATTGCCAGATGTTAGCATTGGTCAGACCAGTTGACCACATGCCAAACGTCAAAATCGGCACCAGCCGGTTCAATGTGATTTAAGGGTAGCTGTCAACCCGACACAAAAATAGTGCCTTTGGTGCTAAGTGAGTAGCAGTTAGCATTTGTACCCTAGGGTCCCGGCTTACGAGGCAAGACAAACTCGACGTCGGACGTATGCGCAGCCTGCATCAGCTTTACCGCCACTTGGCGCGCGGGTCGTTGACCGAAAATTACCTCGTGCAACCCCTCAACAATAGGCATGACCACCCCGAGTTCCTTGGCCTTGGCGTGAACCAGACGCAGCGTGTTGATGCCCTCTGCGACCTGTCCAATCTCCGCTTCGGCCTCAGCCAGGCTTTTGCCCTGACCCAGCAGCCACCCCACTCGGTAATTTCGACTGAGCGGGCTAGTACAAGTCACCATCAAATCTCCGACCCCTGCCAAACCAAGGAACGTCATCGGATTGCCACCTAAATACGAAGCCAGCCGACTCATCTCGGCCAAAGCCCGCGTAATCAGGGCTGCCTGGGTGTTCGATCCGACCTGCAACGCAGCGGCCAGGCCGCTGGCAATGGCGTAAATATTTTTAAGCGACCCACCTAACTCAACACTGATTCGATCCGTGGCGCTGTACAGTCTTAAGTACTTATTCGATAACGCCGCCCGAGCTTGGTCGCGAAGGCCCCCATCGGGGCTCGCAATCACGGAAGCCGTCAGGTGCCGATCGGCAATCTCCGCGGCCAGGTTCGGACCGCTCAGCACGCCGACCGGGTGGCCTGGACAGGTCGCTTCGATCACTTCACTCATCAACAAAAACCCATCGGCTTGAATGCCTTTGGTCGTGCTGATGAGCCCGACGCCCGCGGGCAGATGCGGACTTAAGCGCGCACAGACATCCGCCATGGCTTTGCTCGGTACACTAAGAATGACCAGCTCGGCCTCGGCCACACTGGCGGCCAGGTCAGAGGTAGCGAGGATCCCTGTTCCCAGGGTTAATTCAGGGTGGTAGCGAGGGTTACAGCGCTGCGTATTGATCAGGTCGGCCTGGGCCTGAGTGTGGCACCACAGGCTTACTCGATGATGATTGGCCGCGGCGACGCTGGCCAATACGGTACCAAAGCTACCGGCGCCAATAACAGATACATGCATAGTTAACTCGAACAACTGACGGCTAGGTGCCGCAAAGATTCAGGTGGCGGCTGGTCCCACTGGGGATCAGCCTTATCAAAGGGTGCAAATAAGGCATCACAAGCCGCCTGTGCGCTGGCCCAGTCGCCGGCCTCGGCCCAATCGATGATGCGTTGGCAGATCCAGTTTCGGGGAACGCGCCGAGGGTTAGTAGCGACCAGCGCCGACGCCCTGGCGTCAAAGTCAGGCACCTCGTCGGCCAGCCGCGCCAGCCATCGATCAAGGCCCTCGCGATGTTTCGTGTCAAACAGCGATACAAGGCGTTCGTAGTGGCCGTCTTTTCGGCCGCGATACTCGGCCTGATAACGATAAGCCAGCGTGTGATCGGCGCCGGTCTCCAGTAACGCCAACCAACCCAACATCAGACCATCCGATACAGGCCCAAGGCGACGGTGCAACACGTCCCGGTAGGCTGTTCGGAAGGCCTCGTCGAACTCGTCCAGCGCCATGCGCAGCGGCTCGATACCAGCCAACGGGACCAGCGCTTCGGCCAAACAGGCCAGGTTCCACTTCATCACCCCCGGCTGGTTCTCGAAGCGATATCGCCCCTGGTGATCGCTGTGATTGCAAACGTGCTCAGCGTCGTGGGCGTCCATAAATCCAAAGGGCCCGAAATCAATGGTGTCGCCGACGATCGACGTATTGTCGGTGTTCATCACGCCGTGACAAAACCCCAGGCCTTGCCACTGGGCCACCAATGCGGCATTGCTGTGCAGCGCATGGCGAAACAAGGCCAGCGCCGGGGAGTCGCCAGGCGCCAAATCGAAACGCGCGAGGGCGTGATCGACCAGCGCCGCCAGCTCGGCGGTTTTGCCTTGGGTTTTGAAGTACTCAAAATGCCCGAAACGCAGGTGGGTGCGAGCCAGACGCAGTAAGCTCGCGCCTTTTTCGACTCGCTCACGCTGTACAGGGGTATCGGAGACGGCCATTACAGCCGCACGCGTGGTCGGCACACCAACCGCCGCCAGGTATTCGGAGGCGATAAACTCGCGAACCGTTGATCGAACGACTGCACGCCCGTCACCGAATCGGCTGTAGGGCGTCTTCCCTGCTCCTTTTAGATGCAAATCCCACCCGGCAACTTCGCCAATTAACAGCCCTCGACCATCGCCGAGTCGCGGACTGAACCCACCAAACTGATGGCCAGCGTAGACCTGCGCCAGCGGATCCGATCCGACCGGCATGACCTGCCCCCCCATCAGAGCGAGCGTGTCAGGGTGTTGCAGATCCAGGCCGATCAACGCCGCAGCGTCTGGACTTTTCAGTCCTAGGCTCGGGTTCAGCAACGGAGTCGGCGTAACCCGGGTAAAGAAGCCCTCGCCCAGCCGGGCGAAGGCATTATCAAATGCCAATGGCATCGGTGTTAGCCGAGGAGGTCTTCGCTGGGACGCTCAGACGGCAGCTTGCGGTTAATGTAACCCTCGATTTCGGGAATCAAATGGCCATCTTCCTCGTCGGCAAAGCTGATACTGGTGCCCTCTGCGCCCGCACGACCGGTACGGCCAATACGGTGGACGTAGTCCTCGGCTTCTTCGGGCAACGTGAAGTTGACCACGTGACCCACCCCATCGATGTGAATGCCACGGCCTGCGACATCGGTCGCGACCAGAACGCGCACACGCCCGTTCTTGAAGTTCTCAAGGGTTGAGATGCGTTTCTTTTGTGGCACATCGCCCGACAGCTCGGCCGCTTCAATTCCGTCTTTTTGCAGGCGCGTCGACAGGCGATTGACGATGGTGCGGCGGTTTGCGAACACCATAACCTTGTGAAGGTCGCGCTTTAAAATCAGGTTTTTCAGCAGGTTGTACTTTTCATCTGTCGTGGTGATGTAGACGATCTGCTCAACCGTGTCCGTGGCAACACTATCCGGTTCGATAATCACGCTTTTCGGATCGACGGTCCAACGCTCGACCAGGTCCATAATGGCCTGGCTGAAGGTCGCGCTGTAAAGAATGGTTTGACGCTTTTCACGGTGCGGACATGCACGCACGATACGGCGCACGTCCGGGATGAAGCCCATGTCCAGCATGCGATCCGCTTCATCCAAAACCAGGATTTCAACGTTACGCAGGTTGACTTCGTTTTGACGCAGGAAGTCGATCAGTCGACCCGGTGTCGCCACCATGATGTCGCAGGGACCGGCGCGCAAATCATCACGCTGCTTTTGATAGTCGATGCCACCGACAATTTCCTGAACGTTCAGATCCGTGTGCTTACACAGGCCCTCGGCGTCCTTTGCAATCTGCATAACCAGCTCGCGGGTCGGTGCCAATACCAATGCACGGGGCGCACCGGGCTTACGGTTCGGGCGTGGGTCGCGCAGGAAGGTGTCGATCAAGTTGATCAAAAACGCGGCGGTCTTACCGGTGCCGGTTTGCGCTTTACCGATCATGTCATAGCCATCAAGACACAGCGGCAGCGACTCAGCTTGGATGGGCGAGCAATACTCGAAACCCAAATCTTGGATGCCGCGAAGCAAGGCGTGCGGCAAGTCCAGGTCATGGAAGCGAGTTTTGTCGTCATCCTTGGCGACTTCGAATTGTTCAGGGGTCCAAGCGCTCACGGCGGCATCCTTAAAAAAAGTGGTGCGTAGTGTACCCAAATTGCCGAGCGCGCGCGCGCAAGAAACAGCGGGTAAAAAAAAGCGCCCAACATGGGGCGCTCCATTTGCTAAGGGCGCGCTACTGCGCCCTTACGCAGGCGTATCACCTAGCGTTCAACACACAGGGCGACACCCTGACCGCCGCCGATGCACAGCGTAGCCAGTCCTTTCTTGGCGTCACGGCGCTGCATTTCGTGCAGCAACGACACCAGGATACGAGCACCCGACGCACCAATGGGGTGGCCTAAGGCAATAGCACCGCCATTGACGTTGACTTTGTCTGTGTCCCAGCCCATCCCAATGTTGACGCCCATGGCTTGGGCCGCAAAGGCTTCGTTCGCCTCGACCAGATCGAGGTCCCCGTGTGTCCAGCCGGCTTTTTCAAGCGCGCGGGTCGACGCTGGGATCGGGCCCGTGCCCATGATGCTGGGATCAACACCGCTGGAGGCGTGGCTGGCGATTTTTGCCAGCACCGGCAAGCCCAGTTCAGCTGCCTTGGCAGCACTGCAGACCAGCAATACGGCCGCGCCATCGTTCAAGCCAGACGCGTTGCCCGCAGTCACTGTGCCGTCCTTTTTGAAAGCCGGGCGCAGACCGCCAAGCTTCTCGTCTGTGGTGCCTTCTTTGATGTACTCGTCCTGATCAAACACGATCGGGTCTTTTTTACGCTGCGGAATCAGCACAGGCACGATTTCGTCGGCGAACTTGCCAGCAGCACGGGCAGCTGCGGCTTTGCCCTGTGACGCGGCTGCGAAAGCGTCCTGATCTTCGCGGCTAATGCTGTACTTCTCGGCCACGTTTTCCGCCGTGATGCCCATGTGGTAGCCGTTGAACGCATCCCACAGACCATCGGAAATCATGGTGTCCACGGCTTTCCAGTCACCCATGCGAACGCCGTCACGACTGCCAGGCAACACGTGAGCCGAGTTGCTCATGGACTCCTGACCGCCCGCGATAATGACGTCGGCATCGCCATTGGCAATGGCTTGCGCCGCCAGATGAACGGCCTTCAGACCGCTACCGCAGACCTTGTTGATGGTCATGGCCGGAACGCCGGCCGGCAAGCCTGCGTGAATACTGG
>CAKZQE010000231.1 GCA_937139465.1 uncultured Gammaproteobacteria bacterium | reverse complement strand
TTTCAGTAGGTTCTAGTAGCAGTCGCGTCATCTAAGCAATATAGCGCCAGTTTGGCGAAACCTATACCGGTGGATTCCTCAATACGACGTTGAAACCGGCGGGATGACCTGGATGGCCGCAAGCGCGGATTTTTGGCTGCTGTGGCATGTTACCTGGTCACCACACCCTCACCCGCCCGACCAATTCACGCGCGCCCGCATCGGTATACGCCAGCTCCCAAAACCCAGCACTGGGAAACTCAACGACGTCACCGGGGCGATCCAATCTCTGCACATGGCGGTCATTCAGCACCACGGTGACCGGG
This sequence comes from uncultured Gammaproteobacteria bacterium, assembly GCA_937139465.1. Classification (GTDB taxonomy): domain Bacteria; phylum Pseudomonadota; class Gammaproteobacteria; order Pseudomonadales; family Litorivicinaceae; genus Litorivicinus. The sequence goes on along the minus strand of CAKZQE010000231.1, from coordinate 1,771 downwards.
TACTGCGCGCCGACGATGACTGGCTTAATGGCGCGTTCTCCGGGCGGAAACGCCAGTTCAGTGCCATCCGATGGAAACGCCAGATGCATAGGTGGCTGCCCGACGCGCCTCGCCGGGACTGGCGCGCCGGTTGCCACGGAATAAGGCGGCGCGGACGTCGGCAACAACCCCAGCGCCTCAAGTGCCAATGGGGCGGCGGCGTGCAGCCCTGTGCTGTCTGGGCGTGGATCATTGTCCGGACTGCCCACCCACACCGCCACCACGTAGCTGTCGTTGTAGGCAAGCGCCAGCGTGTCACTGCCGCGCGGGCCGGTTCCGGTCTTCAGCGCGAATGCATTCAGCACTCCCCGCCGTGGTGTGCCGTTAGGTAGTGCGGCCTGACGCAACTGAAAATTCGTCCGTGCTGCGGCAGTTTCACTGAGGATGGGATAACCGGGTAGCGTCTGGTGGCGGGCGACCCAATCGACCCGCTTGGCCTGACCGTCATTTAGAAACGCGGTATACAGGCTCGCCAGCGACTCCAATGTCACCCCGATGCCACCGACAGCGGCGGATAAATTCGTCTCGCCCGCGACCTGTACGCCAGCCTGACGCAGGCCTGCCATAAAGGTCGCTGGGGACAGCCGATCCAGCGCCTCCACCGCCGCTCGGTTGTGCGATTGCGCCAGCGCATCGCCAAAGGTTTGGGCGCCTTTGTCTGAGCGATCAAAGTTCACCGGGCTGTACCCGCCAAAGTCATGTGGCGCGTCGAGGTAGATTTCCTCATAGCGCAGCACCCCTGCCGTTTCTGCCATGGCGTATATCAGCGGCTTTAGCGTCGAACCCGGTGAGCGAAACCGCTGTGAAAAATCGATCGCCCCTTTGCGCGCGGCATCGAAATACCCCGCGGATCCGACGTGCGCGACGGTGGCGCCGTCGCGGTCCACGACCAGGACCGATAGGTTTTCGTGCTCAGGCAGGGACCACCGACGGGTTAACTGGCGGATTCTGGCCTGCGGTGCGGACTTGATCGTCGTCGTGACCAGTCCACTAAGGCCCTCGAGCTGCGCCCGGTCAGCCAGGTGATGATTGCCCTGGGCAAACCGATGTGGCCGCGCGGGCAAGGGACTCAGGGTAGCGTCTTGGTAGGCTTGGTAACTCAACAGCCCGCTCTCGAATCCCTTGCGCAACACACGATCGCGTGCCGCCCTCGCCCGCACCGGATGGCGGTCCGGTCGGTGCCGAGCCGGGCTCTGTGGCAACGCCACCAGCAAGGCCGATTCGGCGTGACTCAAATCCCGAGGCGACTTGTTGAACCAATAGCGGCTTCCCATCTCGATGCCCTCTACGTTGGCGCCAAAGGGCGCCAGCGTGAAATAGGCGTTCAGGATGGCTTGCTTGGAATAGTGACGCTCCAACCACAGCGCACCCAGAGCCTGGCGCACCTTACCTGACAACGTCCGGGTGTGTGGTCGCAGCAGGCGGCTGACCTGCATCGACAGGGTCGACGCCCCCGACACGATGCCGCCGTGTGTCAGGTTATTCGTGGCCGCGCGCGCAATCGCCACCGGATCAACACCGCCGTGCTCCCAAAACCGCCGGTCCTCGTAGGCCAACAACAAATCGATGTAGGTTTGGCTGACGGCGCCCTGGGGCTGCAATCGATAGTGATCGCCCGACACCCGCAGGTGCAGCCAGTCGTCCTCCGCCGTCGCCAATACCAGGCTTTGCTGCGCCAGCGCCTGCATGGGCAGGGCCGCCGCCCGGACCCGCCACTCCCCAGCCCGCCCCG
>CAKZQE010000230.1 GCA_937139465.1 uncultured Gammaproteobacteria bacterium | reverse complement strand
AGGCAGATTGTGCACTGCATATAAAAAGGAACGTCCAATGGCATTAGCGCTTTCACTACTGGTGGCTGTGGTGCTGGTCTTCTCTGGATTGAGCTGGTTAAAACCGTCGCCCATGGAAAAGCGCCAGATGAACGCCCGTCAGTTGGCTCGCAAAAAGGGCTTGCACCCAAGCGTTCGGCCGCTCTCAACCTGGGCCAAGCAGCGCGCCGATCGGCCTATGGTGCCGTTTTACTCCCTCGCCGGCGGCATCGGTGACCAGGTCTTCTCAGTTTGGCTTTCGGGCACAGAGTGGGTGGGGCAGCCAGACGTCCCGGGCAGCCACCGGGCCGCTGAGTCCCTCGCTGACTGGCTAGCCGCGAGCCCCAGCGCCGTCGTCGGCGTCGATGCCAACCCCAGCCAAATTGGCGCCTGGTGGGAGCACGAGGACGAAACACAACTGGACGCCTTGGCCGCGTGGCTAAAGGCCTGTCCCCTGCGAAAAGGAAACCCGCAATGAGCACCGTACACCTGAGCGGCGATGACAGCCGTTGGACCCTGACCCTGAAGCAGCCAAAAGTGAATGTGTTGGGGGAGCAATTAATTGCTGACCTGACCACGGCGGTCGAGCAAATAGAAGCCAATCCCAAGCCCTTGGTGGTGATCGAATCCGCCCACAAGGATTTTGTGCTGGGCGCTGACATCGATGCCTTTCTTGGCTGGTTTGCTGACGATGCTGCGGTGTTAAAGGCGCGTCTGGTCGGCACCCAAAAGCTGTTTGATCGATTCGGTGCGCTGCCGAGCGTGGTCGTGGCCCGCGTCAATGGGTTCGCCCTCGGTGGCGGGTTTGAGCTGGCCCTGGCGGCGGACTACCGGGTGGTCTCATCGTCCGCTCGGGTGGGCTTGCCGGAAGTCACACTCGGGCTGTGCCCAAGCTGGGGCGGCACGGTGCGCACGTCACGACTGCTAGGTGCCAAGGCGGCGTCTGCGTTCATATTGGCCGGTCGCCCCATCGCGGCGGCGCCTGCGCTTGAATGCGGTTTGGTCGACGCCATTGCCGACACGGATGAGGCCTTTGAAGCCTTCGTCGCACAGGGCCTATCACCCACTCGAATGACCGATCTGGGCCCGGTGTCGCGGCCTGAACCGGTGCCGACCGTCGACCCGGTGGCTGGGCAGATGGCCCAAGCCAGCATTTCTAGGTTGATGGCCAAGGTGCAGCTGCTCGAGCTAACAGCGGCGCAGGACATTGAGGCCGATGCCTTCGTTGCCCTGGCCCACAGCGAAGAAGCCCATGCCCTGATCCGACGTTACCTGAATGATCAAGCGACCAAGCGCGCGGCGCGGCAGGCGGCTAAAGGGGGCGTGCCGGCCACGCGGGTTGCGGTTCTGGGTGCCGGAATCATGGGGGCGGGTATTGCCTGGCAGTCGGCAGTCAGCGGGCTCGACGTGGTGGTGAAGGACATCGATCAAAAAGCCCTGGACACGGCGCAGGCGGAAATGAACCGATTGGGTGCGGGCCAGATCAAAAAGCAGCGCATGAGCGACGCCGAGGTCGCAGTGGTGCAGCAGCGGGTGAGCTACACCCTCGATGAGTCCGCCATGGCGGGATGCGATCTGGTCATCGAGGCAGTGACGGAACGCAAAGACATCAAGTCCGCCGTACTCGCGGCCGCCGAGTCAGCGGTGGCGGATACGGCCGTGGTGACCTCCAATACCTCAACCCTCGCCATCACTGGATTGGCGGCGTCGTTGAAACGTCCCGCTCAGTTCGGTGGACTGCACTTTTTTAATCCCGTGCCCGTGATGCCGCTGGTCGAAGTGATTGTCGGCGAGGCAACCTCGGCTGAAACCACGGCCAGCTTGGTGGCTACGGCGACGGCGCTTGGAAAGCGCGCTGTGGTGGTACAGGACTGTGCCGGTTTCCTCGTTAACCGCGTGCTATTTCCCTACCTCAATGCCTTCGACACCCTGCTGGCGCTGGGGCAGCCGGTCGAGCTAATCGATCAGGTTATGTCCGATTTCGGCTGGCCCATGGGGCCTGGGTTTTTAAGTGACGTGATTGGTATTGATACCTGTGTTCATGCCTCGGACGTAATGGCCGAAGCCTTCCCAGACCGGATGACCCCGCCGCCACTGTCGAGCCTGCGCGTGCTCAATGAGCGCGGGCAACTGGGCCAAAAAACCGGCAGCGGTTTTTACGCCTACGCCGCCGCCGACAATGGTCGACTTGAGCGCGGCGCGGCGGTGGATCTCGGACTGGTACTCCCGGCACAGGCGCCCATGGAGTCCGCTGACCTGATCGGCATCATGATGGCGCCGATGGTGGAAGAGCTGGCGCGCTGTGTCGCGGAAGGCGTGGTCGAGAGCGCGGCTGTGGCCGACGCCGCCTGTTTGATGGGGCTGGGCTTTCCAGCCTACCGCGGCGGTCCGCTGTACTGGGCACACTGTCATGGCTTCTGGGACGGCCGCGAGGACGACCTCGCGAAGGCCGCGAAGGGCTTCTACTGAAGGCTTGAGGGCGGCTGGTTGAGCATGTCAATAAAGGCCTGCTCAATCGAGTTGCCCTGACTGAGCTGGCTTTCGAGGTCAAGGCGTGCCTGTTTCGCCATGCCCATGGATACGTCGTTGATTTGTTGTTCGCGGTTCGCCCGCGTTTCGGCACGAAGCAGCGGGCTGCGCAGCAGCGACCGGGCTTTGGTCAAATTGGCGCGGCATTGCTCATGCTGGGTCGACGCCGTGATCATTTTCACGGTCTGCGAGATCAAGGTGTCGAATTGAACCAAGGCGATCATGTCGTTGACCTCGGCGATCAACTCGCGGTCGGTGGTGGCCGTGGCCAGTGCATCGCGCATCAACGCCAGACGTTGCTGAACCGAGGGCACGGCATCCATCGCGGCCAAGACAAAAGGTCCGGCGGCACTGCCCGGTGAATCCGGTGCTTCCTCGCCCAAGCGCCGCGCCCACCCTTTGTCCGGTTCTAGGTTGGCCAATTTTTGAATCATGGATTGGCGCATGGCGTGGAAAGCCTCGCGCAGCACCAAACTGCTGCCCAGGGCGTCGAGCAACGCCAGACCTTCATCCAGTTCGCGCACCGTGCGGGTGAATTTAGCGACCTTCATTCGACGCGCAAGCTCAGCCTGCTGACGCTGATACAGCCAACTGCTAAGGCTGAGCGCCGTGACCACGGCGATCAAAATAAAGAGGGCAATGTTTGCGTCCATAGGACTCCTAGTTTAGCCCTTTGGTTAACGACTGGTGCATAAGTTTCTTGACCCGCCCGACTTGACCTGCTTTGGTAAAAACGCGTATACCACCGCGGTTTGTGGTGGGTCCCAGCCCGCTCGGCACGACAACATTAAGGAAGCATTGTGGCAAAACTGGTTATCGTGGAGTCGCCTGCAAAGGCCAAAACGATCAACAAATACCTCGGCTCGGACTACGTGGTGAAATCCAGCGTCGGTCACGTTAGGGATTTGCCCACGCAGTCGAAAAAAGGGCCTGTTGATCCCAAAGAGCGTGCCCGCAAGGCAGCCTACACCCGCTCGCTCCCGGCTGAGGAAAAGGTTCGCTACAAAGCCGAACAAGCCCAGTTAAAGCTGATCGAAAAGATGGGCGTTGACCCGACCCACGATTGGGCCGCCCATTACGATGTGATTCCGGGCAAGGAAAAGGTCGTATCGGAGCTGCAAAAGCTCGCCAAGAATGCCGACGAAATTTATCTGGCGACGGATTTGGACCGCGAAGGGGAGGCCATTGCATGGCACCTAGCGGAACTCCTCGGCGGCGACGCCTCACGTTACAAGCGCGTCACCTTTAACGAGATCACGAAAAAAGCCATTCAGGATGCCTTTTCCGATCCGGGCGAGCTCGACATGGACATGGTCAACGCCCAGCAGGCGCGCCGTTTCCTGGACCGTGTTGTGGGCTTTATGGTCAGTCCGCTGCTGTGGGAAAAGGTCGCTCGCGGATTGTCCGCCGGTCGCGTTCAATCGGTGGCGCTGCGCTTGGTCGTTGAGCGTGAGCGTGAAATCCGAGCCTTCGTCCCTGAGGAGTACTGGGAGCTAAAAGCCGACATGGACGGCGAGTCAGGGCGTGCGCGCTTTGACGCCACCAAAGACGGCGGCAAGGCCCTGAAACTGACGAACCAGGCCGACACCGACGCGGTGATGGCCCGGATCAAGGCCGCAGGCGCCCTGACCGTAGCGGGGCGCGAGGACAAGCCGACCCAGACGCGCCCCACGGCACCCTTTATTACCTCAACGCTGCAGCAAGCGGCCAGCACACGGTTGGGCTTTGGCGTCAAAAAGACCATGATGATGGCCCAACGCTTGTACGAAGCCGGCCACATCACCTACATGCGAACCGACTCGACCTTTTTAAGCGCCGACGCCCTGGCCGCGGCCCGTGACTTTATTAGCAACGAGTTTGGTGCTGATTACCTGCCTGACAGCGCGAACGTCTACGGCAACAAGCAAAATGCCCAGGAAGCCCACGAGGCGATTCGCCCAGCCAACGTGGGTATCTCGTCCCACGCCTTGATCGGTGTTGAGCCGGACGCGGTACGTTTGTATGAATTGATCTGGCGCCAGTTTGTCGCCTGCCAGATGGTCCCGGCGCGTTTCACCGCAACCAATGTCACGGTGATCGCCGACGGCATTGAATTGAAGGCCCGTGGGCGCGTTCGCTTGTTCGATGGTTTCCAGCGCGTGATGTTCCCGGCCGGTTCGAAAACGGACGAGCCCATCCTCCCGGACTTCCAGGTCGGCGAGGCGTTGACGTTGGTCGACCCGATGCTGCCCTCGCAGCACTTCACCAAGCCCCCGGCGCGTTTCAGCGAAGCGGCGTTGGTCAAAGAGCTGGAAAAGCGAGGTATTGGGCGCCCGTCGACCTACGCGGCCATCATCGGCACCATTCAGGATAAGGGCTACGTCCGCGTCGAAAACCGTCGTTTCTTTGCCGAAAAAATGGGCGAGATCGTTACCGACCGCTTGGTCACCTGTTTCGATGATTTGATGGACTATGAGTTCACCGCGAACATGGAGTCGCGTTTGGACGGCGTGGCGCAGGGCAAAACCGGCTACAAAACCGTGTTGGATGACTTCTATCGCGGGTTCAGCCAAAAGTTGACCCACGCTCAGGAGGTCATGCTGGGCAATCAGGCGACCCCGACCAATATCAGTTGCCCGAACTGCCAGCGTCCAATGCTGATTCGTGTTGCGACCACGGGCACGTTTTTGGGCTGCAGCGGCTACAACGTGCCCAAAGACGAGGAGCCCTGTAAGCAGACTATTAACCTGGTTCCCGGGGACGAAGCGGAAAACGTCAGTGCAGGCGTCGACCAGGAAGAGGTCGAAGTGAAAGCGCTGATGAGTAAGCATCGCTGCGGCAAGTGCAACGCGGCGATGGAGCCTTTCCTTGTCGACGCCCAGCGCAAACTACACATCTGCGGTAACAACCCAGACTGTGACGGGTTTGAAATCGAGCAGGGCACTTTCAAAATCAAAGGCTATGACGGGCCGAGCCTGGAGTGCGACAAGTGCGAGAGCGAGATGCAGCTCAAGACCGGTCGCTTCGGTAAGTTCTTCGGCTGCACCAATACCGAATGTAAGAACACCCGAAAGCTGCTGAAAAATGGCCAGCCGGCACCGCCGAAAATGGATCCTGTGGTCATGCCTGACCTCAAGTGTCGCAAGGTCGACGACCACTATGTGTTGCGCGACGGTGCCACCGGCTTGTTCTTGGCCGCCAGCGGCTTCCCCCGTAACCGCGAGACACGGGCGCCTTTGTTGCACGAAATTCGTCCAGTCGCCGATCAGCTGCCGGAAAAATACGGCTACCTGTTCAAAGGCCCTGATGCCGACCCTGAGGGTCAACCAACCTTGGTGCGCTACAGCCGTAAAACGGCCGAAATGTACCTTGGGAGTGAGGGCAAAGACGGCAAGCCCAGCAAATGGAAAGCCTTTTGGGATGGCCTGCGCTGGGTCGATGAAGCCGATGCCAAGGCCGCAGCCAAGGCGGCCTCTGGGGCATGAAAACCGGTGCGGTGAGTCGCGCGCTTTACCTAGCGCGTGTCCAATCCCGCGCGTGGAGCGGTGCGTCGAGCGACGAACAACTGGCCTTCGAGCTGGCCACGTTGTGGTTCTTAAATCAGGCCCAGGACGCGCTCATTGCGGCGGTACGCGAACATCACGGGTTAAAGGGGGCCGCGGATGAATCTGCTACGCAAGCGGCACTGGCGGGGCGTGAATTGCCCAGCGCCGCACTGGATCAAGTGTTGTCATGGCCGGCGTGGTCGGCCTGTCGTAAGGCGCTGGCCAACGCGGGTCGCAAGGCCCCCAGTGGCGACGGCATCATTGCACTCGCCGATGGCGATGGTGAATTGATGGAGGCGGCGGTCAAACAAGGGTACATGCCCTGGTGTGATGGCCTGGCTGATCTGACCGACGCCCTGACGGACGCCTACGCCGAGTTCTAGGTGCGTACCAACCCCAGCATTTTGCCTTCGATGCGAAATTCGTCGGCGGCACTGACTTTGATCGGCGAGTAGGCCGGATTTTCCGCGATCAGTTCAATGCTCGATCCCCGGCGCTGGAAGCGTTTCACCGTGACGTCTTCGTTAACACGAGCCACCACGATATCGCCGTTGTTGGCGCTGTCGCAGGCCTGAACGCCCAGGATGTCACCGTCCATGATGCCGATGCCCATCATGCTGTCACCAGCGACCCGAAGCAGATAGTCGGGCAGCGCACCAAACAGCGCAGCGGGAAATTCAATGTGAGCTTCAACGTTAGCTTCGGAGCTGATGGGCAGTCCAGCGGCGACTTTACCAATCAGCGGGACACCGCTCGGGTCTTCCACCAGCAGGCGAATGCCCCGTGACGCACCGCGCGTCAGTTCGATATAGCCCTTGCGAGCAAGGGCCTTGAGGTGTTCTTCGGCTGCGTTGGCACTTCGAAAGCCAAGGTCCCGAGCCAGTTCAGCTCGGGTTGGCGGTACGCCCTGGGACTCCATGTGTTTGCGGATCTGGTCGTAGACCCGCTCCTGGCCGGGGCTGAGCGTCTGCATAAAACATCCTCTGAGGTTTTACACAGTATGCCGTTTTATACAGTCTCAGGGAAGGCTTCGCCGAGGACCAGGAATTCCATCAGTGCTTTTTGCGCGTGCAGTCGGTTGCCGGCTTCGTCGAAGACTCGACTGCGGGGGTCATCGATCAGGGTTTCACTGATTTCCTCGCCGCGGTGTGCGGGCAGGCAGTGCAGGAAAATCACAGCGTCATCGGCTAGGTCGAGCAACGCTTCGGTGACTTGATACTCGGCAAAGTCAGCTTCGCGTTTGGCCTGCTCGTCTTCCTGGCCCATGCTGGCCCAGACGTCGGTGGTCACGCAGTGCGCGCCGGCGACGGCCTTGGCCGGGTCGCGTTCGATACGCACGTTGGCGGCGTGCTCGGCCAATAGCTCGGGAGCTGGGTCGTAACCCTCTGGGCCGCACAGCACAAGGTTGAAATTTAGCAGGCTCGCCGCGTCCATCCAGCTGGCTGCCATGTTGTTGCCGTCGCCGACCCAGGCAACGGTTTTGCCTTCAATCGCGCCGACATGTTCCTGAAAACATTGAATATCCGCCAAAATTTGGCAGGGGTGATGGTCGTCAGTCAGGGCGTTGATGACGGGGATGCTGGAGTACTCGGCGAAGGTTTCAACCATGGCGTGGTCGTACGCTCGGATCATCACCAAGTCGATCATTTCGGAAAAGACGCGTGCGGTATCCTCGACAGGTTCGCCGCGGCCCAGCTGGGTGTCCCGCGGCGACAAAAATAGACCGGTACCACCGAGCTGAAAGATGCCGGCTTCAAAGCTGACGCGGGTGCGCGTCGACGACTTTTCAAACACCATCCCTAGGGTTTTTCCCGCCAGCGTTGGGTGGCGAGTGCCAGCGTGTTGCTCGCGTTTCAAGACGGCCGCGCGGCGAAGTACCGCGTGAACTTCATCGGCGCTGAGGTCGTTGAAACGAAGGAAATGTCGGGGCGTCTGCTTCATGCTAGGACTCGCGAAAAAGCGAGTAAATATACACAGCCACCGAAACACTGCAAAGGTTTTGCAAGTCCAGCGTTGTGGTGACAGCATACGGCCCCATCAACGCACTATCGAAATCCGCTTATGAGGGAATCCATGTCGACGCTAGACAACATCAAACAGCAAATTGCTGAAAACCCCGTCCTTTTGTACATGAAAGGCGACCCCCGCGCTCCGCGCTGTGGCTTCTCTTCACAGACCGTGCAGGCCGTCATGGCATGCGAGCGCCCCTTTGCCTACGTCGACGTGTTGGAAAACCCCGACGTGCGCGCGGAATTGCCGGCCTACGCGAACTGGCCGACCTTTCCTCAGTTGTGGGTTAACGGCGAACTGGTCGGTGGCTGTGACATCGTCGTTGAGATGTATCAAAACGGTGAATTGAAAACGCTGATTCAAGACACCGTCCCAGCCCAAGACTAAGCCTTGCCAGTGGGGGCGAGGGACGACATCAGCGCCCTCAGCCCTGCCGGTTTAACCGGTTTGTTCATCACCCGGGCGCCGGCTTCCAAGGCGGCCGTTCGGGTTTCTTCCGTGCGATCCGCAGTCAGCAAAATCGCCGGCGGACAGTCATCTAGCACACGTTTTATAGCCTCGAGCGCTTCCAGGCCGGTGGCGTTGTTGTCCAAGTGATAGTCAAGAATCAGCAGGTCAGGGCGGCCCAGGTCTTCAATAGCCCGCAACGCGTCGTATCCACTCTCCACGGTCCACACGGAACAGCCCCAGTCGCACAGCAGTTGCCCCATGCCCTCGAGAATCATGGGCTCGTTGTCCAGACACAGCACTTTTAATCCCTGCAGCTTGGTGCTGGTGCGTCGGTTGGTCAAAATCGGGGAATTGGTCGGTTGAGCGCGCTTGTCCGTGAGCGGCAGGCGCAGACTGAAACAGGTGCCTTTGTTTTCGGTGGAGCGCAAGGTGACCTCGCCGCCCATCAGTTTGGCCAGGCGAATCGAAATGGACAGACCCAGCCCCATGCCTTTTTGATGCTGCGCGCGCCCGGACTCCAGACGGGCGAACTCCTCAAACACACGGGCCTGGTCCTGCTCGGCAATGCCAATACCCGTATCCCAGACTTGCAGCTCGACATGGTCGCCGCGAACCCGCGTGCCCAGTAGCACCTTGCCCTGACGGGTGTAGCGCAAGGCATTGGACAAAAAGTTCTGCAGAACGCGGCGCAGCATCAAGGGTTCGGTGCTGACCCAGGCATCGCGCGGCCTGGCCCTCAGGGTTAACCCTTTTTCTTCGCTGAGGGCGTGAAATTCAGCGCCCAGTTGCTCCACCAAGGGGCGTACGTTTAGCGGCTGCGGATTGAACTTGGTGGCGCCCGCATCGAGCTTAGAAATTTCCAGCAGGGTGCCCAGGAGCTCTTCGGCGTTATCCAGCGAGCTGTCCAGGTTCTTCGCCATGTGCACGGCGTCACCGCTGACTTGACGCTCCAGCGCGGCGGCAAACAGTCGTGCGGCATTTAGTGGCTGCATCAGGTCGTGGCTGGCAGCGGCCAAGAAGCGCGTTTTCGAGAGGTTGGCCAGTTCGGCTTCGGCCTTGGCGGCCGTCAGGTCACTCTCGGTTTTGGCCCGGATGCGGTTTTCTTGCATCAGCTGCAGGTTCAGGTTCGAGAGTTCCTGTGTGCGCGAACTGACGCGTTCTTCGAGCGTTTCATTTGCCGTTTTCAGCATCGACTCGGCCATGCGCCGTTCGGTGATGTCTTGGTACATGATGAACAGGCCCAGCACGCGCCCGTCGACCTGGTGGGGCACGTAGACCGCTTCATAGAACCGTTCCATGTCCATAAAGTCGATCGACACTTCAAAGGACTGTCGTTCACCCTTGAGCGCGCGCCCCATGTGCGGCTGACGCAGGGCGTATTCGTCCTCACTGAACACCTCCCAGGCGTGCTTGCCCAAGATCGCATCCCGGCGGAACCCCATGATCTCCTCAAAGGCTTGGTTCACAAACAGGATGCGTCGATCGTTGTCCAGGTACGCCAGCATAATCGGGACGTTGTCAGTGTAGAGCCGGATGTTCGCTTCGGATTGCTTTAGGGCGCTTTCGTTGCGCTTGAGCTCAGTGATGTCATAGAAGCTGGTAACAAAGCCGCCGTCGGGCATGGGGTTGCCGCTGAGTTCAATAACGGTGCCCGTGGGCAAATACGAAATGCGCCGATGGCTGCGGGCATGGTTCAAATGCGCAAGGCGGCGTTGAACCTGGGCTTCCTGGTCGCCGTCGCCAAAGAAGTTGCGGCGAGCGTTATGCCGCAGCAGCTCCTCGATGGGTTGGCCCACCTGCAGCAGCGCATCGGGGTAGTCAAAGATTTCTTGGTAGCGCCGGTTCCAGGCGACCAGTCGCTGGTTGGCGTCGATGACGCTGACGCCAGGGGCGAGGTTTTCCAGGGCCGCGTGTAACTGCTCGCGCGAGGACTGCAGTGCACGGTTACTTTCGTCAACAACCGAGACTAGTTCCTCGGCTTTGATGGTGCGGCCACGGATGCGGCTGTCCAGTACCAATCGTGCTGAGGATGCCCCTAGGGCGCCGGCGAGGCGACGCTCCACTGCGCTCATGACATCTTGAGAGGCTTCGTCCTGGGGGCGAAGGCTCGCAAGTTGCATTTCTTCGTAGAGTTCGACCCAGGCCGTGCGTGCGGCCTCAACCCCCAAGTAACGGGCCAACAGCACCTCCAGATCGCCGACACTGAGCACCCCGCGCCAGGCCTTCGGCGTGCTGGTGACGGCAGCGGCGTCAACCACGATGCTGGCCTGCATGCGGTCGGTGAAGTTGGGCCGGGTCAGCAATGACACCAACACAAACACCAGCCCGTTGATGGACAGTGACCACAGGGTCGAGTGGGTCACCGGGTCAAGGTGCACCAGACCAGAGAACCCCACGGCGTCGTTCCAGGCAATCGCGTCCTCGGCGCTCAGTCCCAAAAAGGACGGGACGGCCAAGGTATAGAGCCACACGCAGATGCCCGTCAAAATGCCGCCAAAGGCCCCGTAGCGATTTGCCCCGCGCCAGTACAGCCCAGCAATCAGCGCCGGCCCGAATTGCGCGGCACCGATAAAGGCCAACAGCCCGATCGATGCCAGGCTCGAGCCCGATGGCGCGTTTTCGTAGTAGAGCCAGGCCATCAACATGATCCCGGCAATCGCCCAGCGCCGTGACGCCAGGATCAATTCGCTCAAGTCTTCGTCGGCAATGCGGGCGTAGCGCACGTAGGCGGGCACCACCAACTCGTTGCAGACCATGGTCGACAGCGCCAGCGTCGCCGCGATGATCATGCCGACGCCGGCGGACAACCCGCCGATGTAGGCAAGAAATGCCAGTGATGGCATGTCCGCAGCCAGCGGCAACAGCAAGACATAGCTGTCCGGGCTAACCGAGGCGCCAAAGGTCATCAACCCGGCGGCGGCGATAGGGACCACGAAAATCGCAAAAGCGCCCAGATAAATCGGCATGACCCAGCGCGCCATGTCCGTGCGCTTGGCGCCGCCGGCCTCGACAAAGCTAATTTGGAACTGCCGCGGTAGGCATAAAATCGCCAGCGCGCCTAACACCGTCTGGGTCAAAAAGATCGGTGTAGAAAAATTGGTCTGAAACAGCGGCTGTACGCTTGGGTTGGCCGCCGCTCGGCTCATAAGGTTGCCAAAATCCCCGAACAGAGCCGTGCTGGCTCCAATCGACACCGCCGCAAAGGCCACCAGTTTGATCGCGCTCTCAACGGCTAATGACAACATCATGCCGCGGTGGTGTTCGCGCCGGTTAAGCCGGGCCGTACCAAAGGCGACGGCGAATATAATCAGCAACACGGTCGCCAACAGGGCAGGATCCGTTCCATCCCGCGACTGCGGCGCCAGGGTGTACCAGGCGTTCGAGATCGCCTTTAACTGCAATGATATGTAGGGCACGACCGCTAACACGGCCGCCACGGTAATGATCACCGCCACGGGTTGCGCCTTGCCGTAACGGGTGGCAATAAAATCGGCAATCGAACTGATGCCGTGGGTGTCGGTCAACACGCCGATTTTTTTAAACAGGTTCCAGGCCAGCAAAAACGTCAGCGCGGGCCCCAAATAAATCGGTAAAAAGCCCCAGCCCTGGGTGGCGGCGGTGCCGACGGCCCCGTAAAACGTCCAGGACGTGCAGTAGACCCCGATTGCCAGTGCATAGACCAATGGATGCAGCGGCTTGGCCCGCTTGCGGTCCCCGCGAATGGCGATGGCGAACAGAAACAGAACGTACAGCAGGCTCAGAGCCAGAAGCGAATAGGGGCTGAACACCTAAAGTCCTTTTTATGGTTGTCGAATTTGGCGCAAAGCCAGCCCTGATGCGGCCGACCATCCGAAAGTAGACTAACCAGACTGGACGTCCCTTGCTAGATTGCGCTGGTCTCGAAAAACCATAAGGGCAAAAAAATGGACGCACAGAAGGCGCAGGCCTACTGGAAGGAAAACATCTCGACGATCATGCTGCTGCTGGCGGTGTGGTTCATCGTGTCATATGGGTGCGGCATTTTGTTCGTTGACCTGCTCGATACGATCCAGTTCGCTGGATTCAAACTCGGGTTCTGGTTCGCGCAACAGGGCAGCATGTACGTATTTATGATTCTGATTTTCGTTTATGCGCGTCGCATGAACGCAATTGACGAAAAATACGACGTAACGGAGTAGGGAAACTCATGGATCTTCAAACCTTGATTTATCTCTTTGTCGGCGCGTCGTTTGCGTTGTACATCGGGATCGCGATTTGGGCCAAAGCGGCCTCAACCAAAGACTTCTATGTCGCTGGCGGCGGCGTTCACCCCGTAGCTAACGGCATGGCAACAGCGGCGGACTGGATGTCTGCGGCATCATTTATCTCACTGGCCGGTATCGTTTCTCTGCTCGGCCGTGACGGCGCAGCTTATCTGATGGGCTGGACCGGTGGTTACGTATTGCTGGCGATGTTGCTGGCTCCGTACCTGCGTAAATTCGGCAAGTTCACTGTGCCGGACTTCGTTGGTGACCGTTACTACTCTGACTTCGCACGTACAGTGGCGGTGATCTGTGTGATCTTCGTATCCTTCACTTACGTTGCCGGTCAGATGCGTGGTGTCGGTGTGGTGTTCTCGCGCTTCCTTCAGGTTGACGTTAACACCGGTGTCATCATCGGTATGTGCATCGTGTTCTTCTACGCCGTTTTGGGCGGAATGAAGGGCATCACCTACACGCAGGTGGCGCAGTACTGCGTACTGATCGTGGCGTTCATCGTTCCGGCGGTGTTCCTGTCGCTGCAGGTGACGGGTGAGTTCTTGCCTCAGATCGGTCTGGGCAGCGCGATTGCGTTTGACTTCGATAACGGCGTGCAAACCATTCAGCAGGGCACCTACTTGC
Organism: uncultured Gammaproteobacteria bacterium; assembly: GCA_937139465.1. Taxonomy (GTDB): domain Bacteria; phylum Pseudomonadota; class Gammaproteobacteria; order Pseudomonadales; family Litorivicinaceae; genus Litorivicinus. Next base: position 4,685 of record CAKZQE010000230.1, on the reverse strand, counting down.
TGACGGCACTTGACCAAACCTTCAACGATCTGGGCTTCAACATTCCTTACACTGAAGGTCGTGCGGGTGTTTGGAACACCTTCTTGTTGTGCGTTGCTTTGATGGCGGGTACTGCAGGTTTGCCTCACGTGATCGTGCGTTTCTTCACCGTACCTAAAGTACGTGATGCGCGTATCTCAGCGGGCTGGGCATTGCTGTTCATCTCGTTGCTGTACACCTCGGTTCCTGGCGTTGCAGCCTTTGCTCGCTTGAACCTGATCAAGAACGTACAGAACAACGACTACGCTACCTGGACTGCAGAATGCTCCGCTGAGCAGGAATCCGCTATCAGCGCGATGATGGCGAGCGGCGCTGATGCGGCTCGTGAGCCGTGCGCAGGTAACTGGTTTGCGACCTGGGAAAAAGGCGGCTTGATCGGCTGGATGGACAAGAACGGCGACGGCAAGATTCAGTTCGCGAACGGCGCGGCCTTTGCTGGCAAGCCCTCGTTCACTGGCGAAACCGGCCCCTCTGGCGAACGCTTGATGTCTAACGAGCCCATCGCTGCTCCGGAAGGTCAGGCGATCGAGAACGAACTGTATGTCGACCGCGACATCATCGTTTTGGCAAACCCGGAAATCGCACGTCTGCCGAACTGGGTTATCGCCCTGATCGCAGCGGGTGGTTTGGCCGCCGCGTTGTCAACAGCCGCTGGTTTGTTGCTGGTGATTTCAGCCTCGATTTCTCACGACCTATTGGGCCGTGTGATCTACAAGGACAAAGAAACTGGCAAGTCTAAGCTGACTGATTCGCAGGAACTGCTGGCAGCGCGTGGCGCGGCTGTGGTGGCGATCATCGTGGCTGGTTACTTGGGCATCAACCCCCCGGGCTTCGTGGCTCAGGTTGTTGCCTTTGCATTCGGTCTGGCCGCAGCATCGTTCTTCCCGGTTATCATCAACGGTATTTTCGATAAGCGCATGAACCGTGAAGGTGCGATTGCCGGTATGTTGGTGGGCTTGATCTTCACCTTCGTCTACATTGTGTTGAACGTGTTCGTCGATAATTCAGGCGCTTACGAAATGTTCAATATCAAGGCGACCGGTGTCGGTACCATTGGTATGGCGTTGCACTTCATCGTGGCTTACGTGGTGTCTCGTGCGACGGCAGCGCCGCCGCAGGAAATCCAAGACATGGTCGAAGATATCCGCATCCCCCGTGGTGCTGGTGATGCGCACGCTCACTAAGGTGACGCGCGCTTAACACCTAGAAGGGGTGCCAGCAATGGCGCCCCTTTTTTGGCTCTGACTAGGAGTAAACATGGACACACCCGCACTCGATCTCAGCGTTCCGCCTTTTGATTTGCTCTCGCCCGAACAGATCAAAAGGCTGAGCGCTGGGCTGCATTTGGAGTACTTTGAGGCTGGCCAGGTCATTATTCGTGCTGGCGATGCCCCGGAGGGCCTCTACATCATCCTCAAGGGCAAAGTGGAGGAGTACGACGGCAACTCGGTGCAGCGAGATTCGCTTCACCTGGTGGGCCAGTTTTCTGAGGGCGACCTGTTCGGGTCGTTACCGGTGCTAAAGGGCGAGGCACGTGATCAGTACGTCGCCTTTGAAGAATCCATTTGCCAGTGCCTGCCGGCCCATCTGTTTTTGGATTTGGTGCACGAAAACCCCGAGTTTCGGCATTACTTCCATAAAGGCTTGGCCAGCATGTCCAAGCAGCACCTGCGCGCTCAAAATCGCCGTGAGGGCGATGACTTTAGCCTCGTTCGAGTCGGCGAGTCGGTGACACGTAAAGGCTTGGTGGTGAGTGCAGATACCAGCATTCGCGACACCGTTAAAAAGATGCGCGCGGCGCACATTGATTCCGCGTTGGTCGATTTTCCGGGCGAGGCCGGCAGCTACGGCCTGGTGACGGGCACCGACCTACTAAATGCGACGGCATTGGACGGCCACGGTCCGGATGACCCGATTGCCGCCTTCACTGGGCGCAACCTGATTTCCGTTGATTCGGAAGCCTTTTTGTTTGAGGCGCTGACGGTCATGGCGCGCTACCACATCAAGCGCGTGGTGGTGAAAAAGGAAAGCGCCATCGTTGGCGTTGCCGAACTTGCAGACGTGCTCGGGTTTCTCAGCTCCCGCAGTCACAGCGTGGGCGTTGCGATTGAAAAGGCCAGGAGCATTGACGACCTGATGGATGCGGCGGCGCACCTGAATCCACTGGTGCGTAACCTGGTCGATAAGGGCACGCGAATCCGATTTTTGATGGATCTGTTAACCGCACTGAACCACCGCCTGGTGGCCAAGGTGTGGGAGCTGTCCGTATCGCCGGACGTGCGTGAAAACACCGCGTTGGTGGTCCTCGGCAGTGAAGGGCGCGGTGAACAGATCGTGCGCACCGACCAGGATAACTGCTTGATTGTACGGGATGACTTTGTCTGGCCGACACAGCAGGCGGACTGCCAGCGCTTTATTGACCGGCTTGTTCAGCTCGGTTTCCCTCCATGCCCGGGCAATATCATGGTCAGTAATCCGGCGTGGGTTCAGCGTGAAAGCGAGTGGGTCGAAACCATCGACCGTTGGGTCTCTGGGCTTGATGAATCGACCTTGATGAACCTGGCCATTGTGCTCGACGGGCACCGCGTGGCTGGGGATGCAAAGTTGTTTGACCGCATGGGGCGGGCGCTGCTGAAGGCGATGACGGCCAGTGACATTTTTGTGTCCCACTTTGCCGCCCCCTGCATGCATTTCGCCGTGCCGCTGACGCTGTTTGGTAACGTAAAAAAAGAGCAGCAGGGCGTGGACATCAAAAAGGGTGCGATTTTTCCGCTGGTGCACGGCATTCGGGCGTTGGCGCTGAAAAACGGGGTGCGCCAAAACAACACCTTTAAGCGCATTCAGGGGTTGGTTCGCTGCGGTGGCATCCATGAGAAAATGGGCCGCAACTTGGAGAGCGCGCTGGTGCTGTTCAGTGACTACCGGTTGCGCAGCCACTTGCGCCAGTTGGGTGCTAGCACCGATGTCGACAAGGTCAACAATTTTATCGAACCTAAGCGCTTGAATCGGCTGGAGCGTGACTTGCTGCGCGAAGCCCTGCACGTGGTCAAAGAATTTAAAGACTGGCTCGAAGGCGAGCTGCACATACGAGGCTGACATGGTCGCTAAAACGCTAAAAACGATGGGTACACGTTTTAAGGTTCAGGGCACTCCGTGGGAGCCGCTGTTCATGCCTTACCACGGTGACGAGGTCATCAGCATTGACTGTGAAACCACCGGCCTAAACCCACTGACGGATGATTTGTTAACGCTGGCCGCGGTGAAAATACGCAATGGCAAAATCATGACCAGCGAGAAGCTGGACATCCGCTTGCCCGCATCACCGAAGCAGGCGGCGGACTCCATTCGCATCCACCAGATTCGCAAAGTCGATTTGCAGGACGGGGTTGGGTTGGATCAGGCCTTGCCGCGGTTTCTAGATTTTATTGGTAACCGTCCGCTGCTGGGTTACTACATCAATTTCGATGTGACTTTGCTCAACCGCTACATTCGCGCGGCCTTCGGGTTTGAACTGCCTAACCCAACCATTGAGCTCGCTGACGTGTTTGCGACTAAAACCCGCGCCGATGAAACGGCGGATCGGCGACTGGAGCGGATCTTGGGAGACCTGGGGGTGCCGCTAATGGGTCGCCACACCGCTATTGGCGACGCCACTATGGTCGCCATGGCCTACGTCAAGTTGATGCGACTTTAGGGCTTCACCGGCTAACTGGGTGGCCAGCTGATACATCCGGCGCAAATATTCCGCATCGGGCTGGGCGCGATGCGCCGGCAGGTGAAGGGCACGAGCCCACAGCTTTAAATTGTAAAGTCGCTCGTCGCGGTCAGCCGGATCGGGTTCGGCGACGCTCATCAGACGTTTGATCTGTTGGGTGGCGTCGTGGACCTCGAAAATCGGATGTTTGATCTGCGTGTCATTGAATAGTTTCGTGATCCAACGCTGGTCCGCATCGGGGTTATCGGACAGCAAAATGCGTCCGTCGATAAGGAAAAAAAGCTGTTCGGCGACGTCGCAGCCGTCCTCGCCCCAATCGATCAAGTCATAGCGATTGTAGCCGTGGACCCCTTCGCTTTCGCGGCTCCAGTGCGTCCAGCCCGAAACGGTGGTTGGGTCAATTAGCCAGCGCTGCGTCGGCCCCATCAGAGCGGCCACGGCGATTTCGATCGGGTACGAGGCCTCACCGAGCCCCGAGGCTTCGCAATCTATGAATAGTGGGGTTCGGTCAGTTGGGTTCATGTCAGTCGCAGTAACGGTTTAAACTAAGGCTAGTCCAGCCCTGCTGAGACGACTGACTATTTGTTTCTGACGCCCCTAAATTGTGAACCGATTCTTATGACCACTTCGACCTCCGCCAAACTTCAAGGTCTGCGCCGTTCTGTCGGCCGCGCCATTGGCGACTTCAACATGATCAGCGACGGTGATCGCATCATGGTTTGCCTGTCCGGTGGCAAAGACAGCTACACACTGCTGGACGTGCTGTTGCAGTTGCAGCGTAGCGCGCCGATTCGCTTTGAGCTGGTGGCGGTGAACCTCGATCAGAAGCAACCCGGCTTCCCCGAACAGGTGTTGCCCGACTACTTAAAGGCGCTCGGGGTGGCGTATCACGTTATTGAAGAGGACACCTACAGCACCGTCAGTTCAGTGA
>CAKZQE010000229.1 GCA_937139465.1 uncultured Gammaproteobacteria bacterium | reverse complement strand
CGCTTGGATCCGTCCGATCTGGTGCCGGCCAGCGGGGCGATGTTGTTGGCCTCGGGAATTGGTTTGACGGCCGGACCGATCATCGTGGCCTTTATGATGGGGCAGTTCGGTGACGACATGTTCTTTGCGGCCATTGCCGTTATGTTTGTGCTGGTGGCGCTGGCCGTACTGCGCAGTAAGGCCACCCGCGAGGTCACGGCGCAGGAAATCGAAGAGCAAAGTCCGATCCTGACAGCGGGGCCTATCGGTTCGCCGGTGGCGGCCTTTAACGCCCCCGATGCGGAGGAGTACGCCGTGGCCTTGGCCGAGGATCAGCTCGAGGCCCTGGACGAACTGGCCGGCGAAGAAGGGCCGCCCGAGCCCCCGCCCGGTCGTTAGGTCTTAGCACCTAACGCGTGACCTTTGAGGAGGGGCGGGGTACAACGCACCCCGTATTCGCCGTTTTTGGAAGGCTCGATGGTATTACTGACTGCCCAGGTTGAAATTACGCGACTGGTACTGGACGACCCGGACGCCGCGCTGTTGCAGGTGAGCGTTGTCAACGCGCTGAACACGCTGCATGAATCCGAGTTGCTGCAGGCCCGTCATGCGGAGTTGCTGCAGCGGCTGTCGTTCGATGGCTGCATGCCCAGGGATCGCGCCGGTCGCGTGGTCATCCCCCGCCAGCTGCAACTGCAAATGTTGCAGGAGGGGGCGACGTCGGCTGACGAGCGGCTCAGCCTTGACAGTTGGGTCAGTGCCTGCGGCGACGCGCCCATCCGCGTGGATGGCGAGTGGGTCCAGGCTGAGTCGGTCTGGGACCGTAGCGAGTGTCGCTTGGCGATCCCGGATGCAGAAAGGGGGCAGCGCCTTGTGCCCACGTTCCGCAAAGCCACGGCGTCGCTGAGCTTTTCGGTTGACGAGGCCATGATCGACGTAGCCACGGTCGCCCGGTGTTTGGAAAATGCGCTCAACCTGACCGGTATCGGCATGTTGCGTCCCAGCTTCGGGCGCGGGCGGGTGCTCAGGATCGAGCACCAATCACCGGGCGAGCGCGGCGCTGCTGTCGCCTAACCGTCGAATCGCGTGCGCCGAATGGTGAAATCCGCCGTGACCTTCAGTCCGTCATGGGCTTCGATGCTCGCCCGCTTGTCTGCAGGCGTGCTCCAGTAATAGGGCGTCATTGTGAGTAAGTTATAAATGGCCTCGCCATAAATAGTCACCGATTGCTCAAGTATTTTATGGTTAACTTGTTTAAAAAGCGGGTCGTCATCCAGGTTTTTAAATCCGTTTTCATGGGGTTTGAATGAGTCATAAATCGCTTCTGCCAAGCCTTGTAAGTGATTGTTTGCTGGGCCTACGGCAATAAATATTCCTCCATTTTTTAAAGTGCGAGCGGCTTCTTGTGTATCAATCGGCGAGAAAATACTCACGGCACAATCAAAACTGGCTTCCATAAAAGGGAGATCAAACGCACTGGCAACGGCGAGTTGATGATAGACTTGTAACTCGAGGTTTTTACGTTTTGCTGCCAAGCGCACGCCGCCTTTGGCTATATCTATACCGGTTAGCTCAATTGCATTAAGCATGTTTTTAATTTGCTGGCCATAAAACCCTTCGCCACAACCTACATCCAAAAGTGTGTTTATTGGTGCGCTATTTATTGTGGTGTTGGTGATAATCTGAACAAGCTCATCCACTAAAAACTGATAATACCCTTGGTTTAAAAAACGTTGCCGGCAAGCCATCATTGTGTTGTCATCGCCTGGGTTTTTGCTGCGTTTTTTTTGGGCGAGCAACAAATTAATATAACCTTCCTTTGCTATATCAAAACTGTGCTTATTCGTGCATTGGTAGCTCTTTTGGCTGCTGTTTAATGTGAGTGCCTGCTGGCAAGAGGGACATTTGAATATCATTAATTTTTTTCTTTTTTTAGTTTGCGTACATAGGCTAAACGCTGTTCTAAGCGTGATTTTTCATACTTGTCATCGCCTATTAATTGGAGTGCATTGCGTAGTTGTATTTCGGCTTTTTCATAAATACCTAGCAAAATAAAATACTCTGCACGGGCTTTATGCACATCTAATATATTGCCGGCTAAGCCATGGGTTTCTGCTAGTAAATACCAAACGTAGGCGTTTTCTGAGTGGCGTTTAACATGCGCTTTTAAAACCGATTCACCTAATTCATATTGCGTGGCTTCCATGAGTACTTCGGCATATCGAATATTTAAAATATGGTCGTTAGGAGTAGCGGCTAGCTCCCTTTTTAGAATGTCTAGTGCTAAATCATAACGTTCGCTTGCGGCATAAATATCGGCCTTTGTAATGCGCACGGCTAAAAGATGATTGTACTGCTTGGCTAGCGGTTCAAATTCTTTCAAAGCATCTTCGGGTCGATTACTTGCAATAAGCGCATGCACTAATCCATAGCGTGCGGCTAATTGAGATAAGCTAATACCGTTGAGTTCGCTGGTAAAACGCTTAACAGCAAATTGCGCACTGGCCTCATGCAGCAAAATAGCGCGTGCTTTGAGTATTTGAAAATTA
>CAKZQE010000228.1 GCA_937139465.1 uncultured Gammaproteobacteria bacterium | reverse complement strand
CCCCGGCCATTGCCCAGGGTTTTAATTCAAAGCGGGTGCCGCCGCGGTCGGTTTCACCCCACCCGGTCAGTGCTAGGGCCGCCTGTTTGATGTCCTGCTCGCTGTAGTTGCCCTCGCCCAGGGTGTAGAGCTCAAACAGCTCCCGGGCCAGGTTCTCATTCGGTGCCTCTTTGGTGTTGCTGTTGTTGTCCAGGTAACGCAACACCGCCGGGTCACGAACCATCCCGGCCAACAGCGCTCGGTAGTCCCCGACGGCATGCTGGCGGATCAACTGATGGTGCTTCCACAGGGCGTGGCTGCGGTGGCCCAGGCCGCTGTATCCGACCACAAAGGTGTTGTCCCAAAACAGCACCATGCGCTCGGCCATGGGCGAGGGCGAGGCGATCATCTGCTGGACCCACCATTGCCGCATCAGGCCAGCCTCGGCGTCCCGGGCGGTTCGAAAGCGTTCGTTTTCAACGCGGGTGCGTGATTCATTGCCCCAATACCGGGGCTCGTGTGTGGCCCAGGCCGGATCGGCGATGACGGCCTCGGCGGACAGGCCAACGAGGGTCATGTCGATGGCATCGTGGCGCGGTTGTCCCACCAGCGCGGCGACCTCATCCGGGCTTGGCTCAAAGCCGGTACGACGCAAAAAACTGGCCGCTTCGTTGGCCGACAGGGGCTGATCGTTAGCCTGCGCCATGCTGCTTTGGGCCAGCCATTGATCGGCGGTGATGATCTTGGTGGACGGTGGGGCGGTGTGGGTCGCGACAGTTTGGCACCCGGCCATCAATGCAACGGCAAGGGCGAGGAGCGCTTGGATCATACGGCGATCTCAGTGGGTGATGGCATGTGGAGCCTAGCAGGGCGCCATGCTTGTATCAAACTGAGATAGTAAGCGGTGCTCGGTTGAACACCGCTTGCTGGGACGGGTCTTAAAGCTGCTCTTCCAAAAACGCCGCCAGCTGTGATTTGTTCAGGGCGCCGACCTTGGTCGCCTTGGCTTCACCGCCTTCGAACAACATCAGCGTCGGGATGCCACGGACGCCGTATTTCTCAGCGCTGGCGCGGTTTTGGTCGACGTCCAACTTGGCAATCTGAACGCGGCCTTCGTACTCGCCGGCCAGTTCTTCAAGGACCGGGGCGATCATCTTGCAGGGGCCACACCATTCGGCCCAAAAGTCGACCAACACCGGCGTAGACGAATTCAGTACGTCCGTGTCAAAGCTGTCGTCAGAAATGTGTTTAATCAGGTCGCTCATGTCAGATCCTTCAGTGTTTGTGTGCGAGTGCCAACTATCATCGGGGCGATGGTGGCAAACCTCAACCGTTTAACAGCTCCGCCGCCGCTAACGCGTGATAGGTCAAGATCGCGTCGGCCCCTGCGCGCTTAAATGACATCAGTGTTTCCAGCATGACCCGGTCGCGATCCAGCCAGCCGTTCGCCGCCGCCGCTTCCAGCATCGCGTACTCGCCACTGACGTGATACGCCGTCACCGGTGCGCCTAACTCGCGCTTGAGGCGGGCAATCACGTCGAGGTAGGGCAGCCCGGGCTTAACCATCAAAAAGTCGGCGCCCTCGGCCAGGTCCATTGCGGCCTCGTGCACCGCCTCGTCGACGTTGGCCGGGTCCATTTGGTAGTTCTTTTTGTCCGCCTTGCCCAGCGCGCCGGCACTGCCGACTGCATCCCGAAACGGCCCGTAGTAGCTGGATGCGTATTTGGCGGCGTAGGACATAATGCAGGTGTGAACGTGACCCTGGCTTTCCAGGGCGTCGCGGATCGCACCGATACGGCCGTCCATCATGTCTGATGGGCCGACAATGTCTGCGCCGGCTTCGGCGTGGGACAGGGATTGCCGCACCAGGGCCTCGACTGTGGCGTCATTAAGCACGTACCCCTCGTCATCGATGATCCCGTCCTGACCGTGGGTGGTGAAGGGGTCCAATGCCGCGTCGGACATGATGCCGATGTCCGGTACCGCGTCTTTGATCGCGCGCATGGTCTGCTGCGCCAGGCCCTCGGGGTTCCAGGCTTCGGCGGCATCCAGGGATTTGACCGATGCCGGCGTCACCGGAAACACCGCCAACGCGCTGATGCCAAGGTCGCGGGCCCGTTTCGCCTGCTCAACAGCGAGGTCAATGCTTAGTCGGCTCACTCCGGGCATACTGGGGATTGGCGTGGCGGTCTGGGTCCCGGGCTGAACAAAAAACGGCAGAATAAAATCGGCGGGGGTCAGCGATGACTCACGCACCATGGCACGAAGAAATTCGGATCGACGCGTGCGACGCAGGCGGGTCCGGGGGAATTGGCGCGGGGGTTGGGTCTGCATGACTGACACCTTTGTCTAGTTTCCAGGCGGTAACCGAGGCGGAACTTACGCGCCTCGATCCTCTCCAAGTTGGCGGACAGTATAAGGATCCCCATGAGTCGTTCCCACAGTTTGATTATCTTGGCCATCGCCGCAGTGGCCACCGCGTTTTTCGCATTCGATGTGTCCCAGTACCTGACGTTGGCGCAACTCAAGGCCCAGCAAGGTGCGCTGGACATGCAAGTCGCCGCCAACCCCGTCACCAGTGCACTGATCTACGGCGTCATTTACGTGCTGGTTGCGGCGCTGTCATTGCCCGGGGCGGTCATCCTGACCTTGGCCGGTGGCGCGCTGTTTGGGCTCGGTTGGGGTCTGTTGCTGGTCAGCTTTGCCAGCACCATTGGCGCCACCTTGGCGTTTTTAATCAGCCGGACCCTGCTGCGTGACGCGGTGTTGAAGCGATTCGGCAGCAACCTGACGGCAATCAACGCAGGCGTTGAAAAGGATGGCGCGTTCTATTTGTTTGGGTTGCGCCTGGTGCCAGTGTTTCCGTTTTTCGTGATTAACCTGGTCATGGGGCTGACGCCGATTAAGGCGACGACCTTTTACTGGGTCAGCCAGCTTGGAATGCTCCCGGGCACAGCGGTGTTCGTCAATGCGGGCACGCAGCTGGCCGGGATCGAGACCCTCAGTGGCTTGTTGTCGCCGGGCTTGTTGCTGTCCTTTGCGTTGCTCGGGGTGTTCCCGCTGGTCGCACGAAAGCTGCTGGCGCTGTTGTCCGCACGTAAGGTCTACCAGGGACTGACGCCGCCGCGCTCGTTTGATCAGGACATGGTTGTGATCGGCGCAGGCTCCGGCGGGTTGGTCAGCGCCTACATCGCCGCCGCGGTCAAAGCCCGGGTTACCCTGATCGAACGCCACGCCATGGGCGGTGACTGCCTAAATACCGGCTGCGTGCCATCCAAGGCCCTGATCAAAAGTGCCCGTGTCGCCCAGAGCATCCGCGAGGCCGATAAGTACGGCATTCAGGCCCAGCACCCGGACATTGATTTCGCCGCGGTCATGGAGCGCGTGCAAACCGTGATCAGCAAAATTGAGCCCCACGACAGCGTCGAGCGATACACGGACTTGGGCGTTAACGTCGTGATCGGCGAGGCCAAGGTCATCGATCCCTGGACCGTCGAGGTCAATGGCCAGCGCATCACGGCGCGCAACCTGGTGATCGCCACCGGCGCGCGGCCCTTTGTGCCGCCGATTCCGGGTCTGGACGATGTCGGCTACTACACCAGCGACAACATCTGGGAGCTTAGGGAGCGCCCGGCACGGCTGTTGATTTTGGGCGGTGGACCGATTGGCTGCGAGCTGACCCAGGCCTTTAACCGCTTGGGGTCGCAGGTCACGCAGGTCGATTTGGCGCCGCGCATTATGCCGCGTGAGGACGCAGACGTGGCGGCACTGGTGGCCGAGCGCTTTGCCGCCGAGGGCGTCGTTACCCACACCGCCACCAAACCGCTGCGCTTTGAGGTTCAAGACGGCGTTAAGGTGTTGGTGGCTGAAAAAGACGGCGCCGAAATTCAGATTGCCTTTGACGCGGTGCTAGTGGCCGTCGGCCGCCGGGCCAACTCGCAATCCGACGCCTTAGCGGCGCTGGATTTGCCGGTGCGTGCCAATGGCACCCTGGAGGCCAACGAGTACCTGCAGGTTAAATACCCCAACGTCTTTGCGGTGGGCGACGTGGTCGGCCCGTACCAGTTCACCCATGCCGCGGCGCACATGGCCTGGTACGCCGCCGTTAACGCGCTGTTTGGCACCTTTAAGATGTTCAAAGTGGACTGGTCCGCGCTGTCCTGGGCGACCTTTACGGATCCTGAGGTGGCGCGGGTCGGGCTGTCCGAGGATGAAGCCACCGCCCAGGGCATTGCCTTTGAGAAAACCGTTTATGGCATCGATGACTTGGACCGGGCCATCGCCGATGGCGAGGACCATGGCTTCGTCAAGGTGCTGACGGTGCCGGGCAAGGACACCATTTTGGGCGTGACCCTGGTCGGTGCCCATGCCGGGGAGCTGATCCAAGAGTTTGTGCTGGCCAAGCGCTGGAAGTTGGGATTGAACAAAATCCTTGGCACCACCCATGCCTACCCCTCCATGGTCGAAGCCAATAAGTACGCTGCGGGCGAATGGAAGCGCGCGCATGTCCCCACCCGAGTGCTGGCCTGGGTCGAGAAGTACCACAGCTGGCGCCGGAATTAAGTCAAAAGGAATCAACACTATGCTGAAAACCTGGATGGCTGCAGCCGTCACCGCGGTGGCACTTAACGCCTCTGCCATTGAACCTGACGCACCCTGGGGTGACGTCCTTGCCGAAGCCCGCGGCCAGAGCGTGTTCTTCAACGCCTGGGGTGGTTCGGATCTGATCAACGACTACCTGATGTGGGTCGGCGAACGCGTGCAGGCGCAGTACGGTGTCACGCTGGAGCACGTCAAAGTTGGGGACATCGCCGAGATCGTGACCCAGCTGGAATCCGCCAAAGCGGTCGGACGCAGCGACAATGGCAACGTCGACCTGATGTGGATCAACGGTGAAAACTTCCGTTCAATGAAAGACAACGCTCTACTGTTTGGCCCGTTCACTGAAACGCTGCCGAATTGGCAATATGTCGATAAATCTCTACCAATCGATGTTGATTTCTCAGAACCTACTGAGGGTTTAGAAGCACCTTGGGGTGTTGGACA
>CAKZQE010000227.1 GCA_937139465.1 uncultured Gammaproteobacteria bacterium | reverse complement strand
GTTGACAAGATCGTCGGCGTTGAAACCGGTCGCCGCGGCCCGCACGCCGATGTGCCCGTTGAAGACGTCATTATCGAAAAAGCTGAGTGGATCGGCTGATCGACCTAGCAATATCCGACCTACACCTGGGCCGGGAACCCTGCGCGATCAGTGACAACCTGATCGCGTTGCTTGATTCCGTTCGGGGTCAGCTCAATCACCTGATTATCGCCGGCGACCTGTTTGAAGTGTGGCTCGGCGATGATTTGGCTAGCGAGTTCCAATGGTCGGTTGGCGAGCGCATTCGTTCTGCCGGGGCCGCAACAACAACCTTTTTGCCGGGAAACCGGGATTTCCTAATGGGTAGCCGCTGGGCGCAGCATGCTGGGTGCGAGCTCGCTGACGAGGCCAGGATCAAAATGCATGGTCAAACCGCACGGATCACGCACGGGGATGAGTTGTGCTTGGACGATACCGACTATCAGGCGTGGCGCACGCAGTGCCGCGATCCCCAGTGGCAGCAAGCCTTTTTGTCCCAAACCGCCGAAGCGCGCCTGGCGTTCGCCGAGCGCGCACGAAAACAAAGCCAGAGCCAAGGCGCCGTTAAGGCCTCAGATATTGCTGACGTGTCGCCCCGCGCGTTGACCCTAGCAGCGGTCGATTCATCGCTGGTTGTGCACGGTCACACCCACCGCCCTGCCATTCACAGAGGCCGAATTACGCGAGTGGTATTGGGCGACTGGCGACCCGGGGCCTGGGTGCTGGTCAATAGCGACCAGCCGCACCTGGGCCTCTGGGATCACGGATGGGCGGCGCGGATCGAGCTCTAGGCCGATAGCGCTATGGTCGGCGGACCTGAGTGAAAACGAAATTCCTGATCGTCGCTTTCAATTAGCCCCTGCTCTATCGATCGCAATTCAACCAGACGCGCATCCACCGATGACTGCCCTACCCGGTCCACCGCTAAGGCTAGATAGTCCTCAAAATGACGGCCCTCGGCGCGCAGCAACGATCGGTAGTACTTCGCCAATTCAGCATCCAGCGGCTCGATCACAGGAGCCAGCGCATGGAAGCGCTCGCACGAGCGCGCCTCCACCAGCGCCCCCACTAACAGGGTGTCGACCAGGCGGCCCGGCTCGTCCTTGCGGCACGCCGCCCGCAACCCTGCCGCATACCGCGCGGCGCTGACCTCGCGGTAGCGAACGCCGCGATCGGCCATCAGCCCACAGACCTGCTCGAAATGAAGCAGCTCCTCCCGCGCCAGCTGGGACATCTTTTGCAACAGATCAGGCTGATCGGTGTAGCGCCAAATCAGGCTCATTGCCGTCGCTGCCGCTTTCTTTTCGCAGTTGGCGTGGTCAATCAACAAAACCGGAAGCTGTTTCGGGTGTGCTGCCTGCTCGATCCAGGCTGTCGGCGTTGGGCAGGGCAGAAATTCATTGATGGCGGCAAGCACCCGTTCGTCTTTGGTCACTTAAGTTGCTCGGTAAAAAAGGGTTTCCACTGTGCCCTCGAAAGCCATTTGGCCCACGGGCTCAAACCCCAAATTTTGGTAAAAACTGGCTGCAGCAGCCGCGCCACTGCCCAACGCAATGCCGGTTGCGCCGGGAATTCGCTCCACCCGGCTCCAGACGTCGTTTAACAGCCCTGCTCCAACACCTAGCCCGCGATGACTTTCCAACACGCCTACTAGCGGCAAATAGCACCATGGGGAATCAGGCATCACCGCTCTGAGCTGATCCTGATAGGTCAAATAGCGTTTCGCACAGCGGATACCCACCGTCAGCGCGAGCCCAAGCCGAGCCCGACGTGACGCATTCAGTGCGCCCTGGTGCGAAGGCTCGCACAGCAACGCAACACCCACCAGTCGCCCGTCAAGGCGAGCACCCACCACCGACTGGCGCTGGTCAAAGTGTTGCAGGCAGTACTCGCGGACAAAGGCCCGAAGGCGTTGCTCGAAGCCATCTCGGTTGGCCTCGAACAAGCCCTGAAAGGTTCGCTCATGGCGGTAGGCGTCCACCAACACGGATTTTACTTCGGTGAGGTGACCGAGCCCTAACAGCTCGAAGCTCACTGGTTTTGTTTCAGATGCACTCGCTGATTCCATGCTGGCTCCGTTACGTCCTAGCTGTAGTAGGCGTTGCTCCGATCGCTATGATCCGTCACATCACGCACACCCTTCAATTCAGGGATCTGTTCAAGCAGCGTTCGCTCGACCCCGTCTTTCAACGTCATATCCACCGCTGAACAGCCCTGGCAGCCGCCACCGAACTGAAGCACAGCAATCGGCTCGTCGGTTAGCTCGATCAAGCTCACTTCGCCGCCGTGTGCCGCTAGGCCAGGGTTGATTTCCGCCTGCAACACGTAGGTGATGCGCTCGGCCAGGGGTGAATCTGGATCGACCTTCGGCATTTTCGCGTTCGGCGCCTTAATTGAAAGCTGCCCGCCAAGCCGATCAGCCTGGTAGTCGATGCGGGCATCATCAAGGAACGGCAAGCTGGCAGCCTCGATCCACGCGCTGAACCCGTCGTATGGGAACTCTTTGTCGTCGAGCTTTTGCTCGCCGGGCCGGCAATAGGCCAAACAGGTTTCGGCATAAGGGGTACCCGGGCGCGACACAAAGATTCGAACGCCACACCCAGCGGTGTCTTGTTTCTCTAGCAGCCCGCGCAGGTATTCCTGAGCGCTGGGGGTGATATCGATCATAGCTTGCTCCAATCAGTCTGGAGCTTATGATGACGGCGTACCCCACATTATCAAGGAGCAGCGGTGAAAAAGTGGATACGAGCATTTTTTAGCGTCGCTGCGGCCGCCTTTGGCGTCCAAAGCAAGCGCAACCACGAGCAGGACTTCAAAACGCTGCCGATTGGCGTCGTTATTGGCGCAGGGGTGCTATTTACCGTTTTGTTTATCGCCACCCTGCTCGTCGTCGTATCCTGGGTCCTGCCCTGATTACTGACTGGACACCCAGAACAGGCATCCGGCTACTGCGGCGCAAACTAGGGCAACGATAGCGACGCTATCGGCTTTGTGATCGTTGTTGGATGAATCTGACATTCGTGGTGCCTCCTGTTATTTTTATGGCCCCCCATTATTAGAGTAATTAATTACTTATGACCAGCCCACAGGTCGCCATTGTTGGCGCCGGCATTGCCGGACTGTCATGCGCCCGCGCACTCGCTGAGCGCGGCATCACGTCCCAACTCTTTGACAAGTCCCGCGGCCCAGGTGGCCGCATCAGCAGTAAGCGTGCTGCACCCAGCGCCGTTGACCTTGGGGCCCAGTACTTCACCGCCCGGGCACCTGCGTTTCAGGCACAGGTCGAGACGGCCGCGCAAGCCGGCGCACTGGCCCGCTGGCAACCGCGTATTGCCACCGCATCCAGCGAGGGCTTCCAGCTGTCGCCCGATGACCAGAACCGATGGGTGGGTACCCCGCGCATGGGGGCCTTTGCACACTTCCTCGCCGAGGGGCTGGACATCGCGCCGTCGACACGGATTGAAACCTTGGATGCCTTGCGCCAACGTTTTGATCGTATTGTGCTCGCGATACCAGCAGACCAGGCCCGTGACTTGGTTTCCGGTGTTGCGCCACCGGCGCAAGCCCCCTGCTGGGCCGCATGGGTCGATATCGATGTGGATCAGCCCTTTGATGCAGCCTTTGTCAGTCACGATGCAGTGCGCTGGATCGCGAATGACTCTAGCAAGCCAGGCCGTACACACAGCCGTCGCTGGGTCGTGCATGCCACGCCCCAATGGAGTCAAGATCACCTTGAGCTATCGCCGGCGCAGGCCCTGAGTCAATTGATAGATGCCGCGCGGACCATTATGCCGGCTGCCTTTTCAGTGGTTGATTCTGGGATCCACCGGTGGCGATTTGCACGGCCCTGGGATGGTCAGGCCCCGGTCGACGGCGGCTGCATCCTGGCCGATGAGCAGGTCATCCTAGCCGGCGACTACTGCATGGGCGGACGCGTCGAAGGGGCTTGGCTCAGTGGCCGACACGCGGCCGAGCTGATTTAACCGCCGAATATCCGGCGGCGATCGGGGTTTAATCGGAAAAACAGAGCCAGCGCGATGAGCGCGCTGGCCGCTTCATACGCCAAAAAAATCAGCGTGTTCATGGTGGCCGAGTCGCCCTGCATCGCGAAGATTCGCAGCAACCCCAATATTGAGTACAACAAAGCTACCTGACCGATCCACGGGCGAAGGCCCTGGGCAAAGGCACCGCGCAAAAACATAACGCCCAGGAACACCCAGGTGCCACCGATGGCCACTTTGAGCTCGATACGTCCCGCGCCCTCGGCGGTCACCCCGAGCACGCTCCAGTCGTTCAGCAGCGCACACAGCACCCCAATCCCCAGTGCCACCAACCCCTGGAGGCCAAGAAAAATGCGAGCAGCCAACACCATCCAACCCTCCTTTTGCGTTGTTGATCAGCGACTTAGCACTCGGTTTTAACACACCCACTAAATAATCGCCAAAACCGCTTGAATCGCAGGCGGTAGGCCGCGACTATTGTTAGCTGAGCAGTGCATCCATGAAGGCGCACGTCACGCACACCACACGGATGTCTGACCAAAGGCCCCATCATGCCCAGTCTTGTCTGGATGCGGCGCGATCTCCGCGCCACCGACAACCCCGCCCTGCACGCTGCGTGCGGGCGCAGTGCAGAAGTACTTGCCTGCGTTGGGCTACCGCGTACCCAGTGGGCGGAACACGATCTAGGGCTGCCGGCCCAATACCTCTACCAACGCCGTTTATTACCACTAACGCAGCAGTTGTCGTCCTTAAACATCGCGCTGATCGAGCTCCCTGGCGACAGCTTCCAAACCCAGATCGAAGGGCTTATCGCTCTGTGTCGGCAACATCGCATCAAACGGGTGTTTGCCAATCGCGAGTACGAAGTGAACGAGATCGACCGCGACCAGCGAGCCAGCTTGGCCTTGGATGTAGCAGGCGTTGAGGTGCACTGGTTTGAGGACCAATGCTTGGTGCCGCCTACCACATTAAAAACCGGCCAAGGCGGCCCTTACAGTGTCTTCACGCCCTACCGCAGACGCTGGGAAAGCCTGTTGCGAGACCAGTTCACGCCGCCACTGCCGGCACCGCCGCGACGCCCGGCATTGATTGCAGCGCCCGCCGCCTTTGCTAACGTTGATGATGCGCTCGCGCAACAATGGCCGGTCGATGATGCCAGTATCCAGCAGCGCCTGAACCGGTTTATTGACCGGGGGCTGGATCACTACCAGACCCGGCGTGACCAGCCCGCCGTCGATGGCACCAGTGCCCTGTCACCGTACTTGGCCATCGGAGCCATCAGTGCCCGCCAAGTGTTGCATGCGGTGCTACACCGTCGCCCCGAAGCCCTGTCCGATCCGGGTGACGCCAACACCTTTGTCAGCGAGTTGGCCTGGCGCGACTTCTACAAAAATCTGCTAATCGAAGCGCCGCGGGTGAGCCGAGGCCAAGCCTATAAAACGGCGACTGAATCCTTGCCGTGGAACCCGCCAAGGGAAGCCTTTGCGCGCTGGTGTGAGGGCAACACCGGGATACCGATAGTCGATGCGGCTATGCGCCAGCTAAACCAAACGGGTTGGATGCACAACCGGTGCAGAATGATCGTCGCCATGTTTTTGAGCAAAAACCTATTCATTGATTGGCGACACGGCGAGCGCTATTTCATGCAACACCTCGTGGATGCAGACCTGGCAGCCAATAACGGCGGCTGGCAATGGTCGGCTTCGACTGGCACCGACGCGGCCCCATACTTTCGAATCATGAACCCGGTTAGCCAGAGCCAGCGTTTTGACCCCGAGGGCGACTACATCCGCACCTGGGTCCCTGAGCTGGCTAGCTTGGATGCGAAGGCGATTCATGCACCCTACGCCGGCAAACAGCCTCCGCGGGGACTCAACTACCCACCACCCATGGTTGA
>CAKZQE010000226.1 GCA_937139465.1 uncultured Gammaproteobacteria bacterium | reverse complement strand
TGCCGAAGTAGCCGAAGTAGCCGAAGTAGCCGAAGTAGCCGAAGTGGCCGAAGTGGCCGAAGCACCCGAGGTTCAGAAAGCGCCGGTCGAAGCTAAGGCAGCGGCAGCAGAAGCCACACCGGTGACTGAGAAAAAGCCCACCCGTCACACAGGCCGTGCTGCCAACGACCCGCGTGAGCGTCGTCGCCAGCGTCTAGCGGCCAAGGCCGCTGCGGAAGCCGCGGCTGCGGGCGAAAGCGTACCGGACAGCATTGCCCGCACGGGTGACCTGTTCGATCAGGCTGAAGGCGAAAGCAAAGCCTAAATAACGCGGGGTTCTGGCTCTAGCTGGACCCCGTAGCGCTCGAACACTGAGCGCTGAATTTCCCGCGCCAGGGCCATCAGGTCCTGGCCGGTTCCTCCCCCATGGTGCACCAGCACCAGTGCATGGGCTGGGCTTACACCCACACTGCCACGCACGGCGCCTTTAAACCCACACTGATCAATTAACCAACCGGCACTGAGCTTGACCTCACCTTGGTGGGGAAACTGCGGCATCTCGGGGTACTGGGCTTTTAACTCACGTGCGACGCCGATAACGACGATCGGATTCTTGAAAAAGCTACCGGCATTTCCAAGCACTGCGGGGTCAGGCAATTTGCGCCTGCGCACGCGGGTCACCGCGTCAGCGATGTCCCTCGCCGAGGGAGCCGCCAACGCAGACAACTCGGCCTGCAGATCAGGATAGGAAGGCAAATCGGGTGCCTGTCGACTCAGCTTCAACGACACCGACAGGATCAAGAAGCGCCCGATATCGCGCTTGAACAGCGAATCACGATAGCCGTATTCAGCCTCGGCCGAATCGATCCAGCGCGACTGTTGCGCATGTCGATCCCACACGCGAACGCGCGGTGCCAGCTGACATAGCTCAACCCCATAGGCACCGATGTTTTGCACCGGGGCGGCGCCCACAGATCCGGGGATCAGCGCCAAACACTCCAGGCCACTGAAGCCCTGGTCAATCGAGAAACGAACCGCTGCATCCCAGTTTTCACCCGCACCGAACTCGATCCGATCGCCCTGGATCGAACGTTGCTGAATGCCCATGTGAATAACCAGGCCGTCGACGTCGCCAGTGAACACACAGTTACTGCCGCCACCGAGGACCAACACAGCCAAGTCACGCTCCGCCGCCCACCCTAATGCTTCCACCGCGTCGGCGTCGCAGGTAACCGTGCAAAAATAGCGAGCGCGCGCAGGCAGACCGAGGGTATTCATGGCCTGCAAATCGACGTCGCTTAGGATCTTGATGTGATGTCCTGTAACAGCCCGGCACTGGCTTTCTCGACCAGGCGAATCACCTCAGCAAAGCCGTCAGCCTCACCGTAGTAGGGGTCAGGCACCTCGGTCGCAGGCTCATCGCAATGGCTCAAAAACAGCGACAACTTGGCGGTCGAATCGGCCGGCCTAAGGGCTTCAAGGTCGTCGAAATTGCTCTGATCCATCGCCAAAATGTAATCAAAACGATGGAAATCTTCGGTGCTAACTTGCCGCGCGCGCAGGTCATCAATGGGGTAACCCGCAGCGGCCGCCGCCGCTTGAGAGCGCGGATCGGGTGACTTGCCACGGTGCCAACTAGCGGTGCCAGCGCTGTCGGTCGCCACGTCGGCGCCGGCCTGGGCCGCCATCGCTCGAAACACGCCCTCGGCGGTGGGTGAGCGACAAATATTACCCAGGCAGACAAACAAAACCGACGTCATGATTGTCCCGCCCATTGGCGGTTCAACGCGTCCAGCTGCGCCTGGGTATCGATACCTGGACTGGATGGCGCGCAGGCCTCATCAATCCAGATGCCCTCGCCCGCCTGCAAGACTCGCAACTGCTCCAACTTTTCAGTCTGCTCAAGCGTGCTTTCAGGCCACTGGACAAACCGGCGCAACAAGCCTGCACGGTACCCGTACAGCCCCAGGTGACGCTGGACCCGACCACCAAACAGCGGCTGATCGTCGTCACGGCAAAACGGAATACTGGCGCGGGAAAAGTACAGCGCCCGCCCAGTGTCGGCTCGCACGACCTTGACCACGTTCGGGTTTCGATAGTCCGCGGGATCGCCAATGGCCTCACTCAGCGTCGACATGCTGGCGTCTGGGTTATCAATCAACAGACGCGCGACCTGATTCAGCAGTCGCGGCGACACACTGGGCTCATCACCCTGAAGGTTGACCACGATTTGATCGTCCGACAGCGCCAGGCGATCGGCGACTTCGGCCAGGCGATCCGTGCCGGACGGGTGATCGTCCCGCGTCATCACCACCTCGGCGCCAAACCCCTTAGCCGCCGCGGCAATTCGATCGTCATCGGTCGCGATCACGACCGAACTGGCGTCCGATGCGATGGCCGATTCCCACGCCCATTGCACCAGAGGTTTGCCAGCCAGCATCAACAACGGCTTGCCCGGCAAACGCTGGGAACCATAGCGCGCGGGAATCACACAAATAAATTCAGTCATCCGAGGCGCTCGTCGGCAGTTAAGGTGCGAGCGCGCCCTTCGAGCATCACCGGCACGTCATCAATAATTGGAAATGCCAACCCGTCGGGGCGGCAATGCAGTTCGGACTTTTTCTCGTTTAGGATCAATTTTCCCTTACACAGGGGGCATACGACCAATCCCAGCATCAGTTTTTGCATTGCAGGCACCACGTCTTCCATTGTTGATCCAATGCTACGCAATTGACCTGGGCTTCGACCACCCAGGTATCGTCACCGCCAATCGCGCCCGCTTTGACCGCATCTTTTTCGGTCAACAGCACCGGCGCACCGCTTAAGCGGTTTTGAATCGAGTGGCGGTAATCGTAATGGTCCGCCAAGGGAATGCGATTGATCTGATAGCCCGCCTCCTCCAGCTGCACAAAGAAGGCTTCTGGGTTGCCAATGCCGGCAACGGCGTCGACCACCGCCGCTTTGTTGAGCCCATGCAGCGGCAGGGTTTGCCGTGTCAGTACGTTTCGTAGTGTCATCGCCTGAACCTGAAAGCCCATGCGCCCCTGACTCGGCGCTGCGCTGCGTTCGACGACCCAGTCAACGGTCTCGGCGCGGCTGACGGGTTCACGCAGCGGCCCCGCCGGCAACAGCCGACCATTGCCAAACTGGCGCTCCCCATCAACCACCAAAATCTCAAGGTCTCGCCACAGCGGGTAGTGCTGCAGTCCGTCATCGCTGATCACTAGGTCGATGGCCTCGGTTTTCAGCAGGTAATCGACCGCTTTCGGTCGATCGGCGCACACCACGACGGGCAACCCGGTTTGGACGTGCAGCATAAGCGGCTCGTCGCCCACCACTTCGGGCTCGGAGTTTTCCGTAACCACACGTGGCCACTGGCTGGGTATGCCCCCATAGCCTCGGCTAACAATACCCGGGCGCAGACCGTGTCTGATGGCCTCTCGGGCCAGGTGCCCAACCAAGGGCGTCTTGCCGGTGCCGCCGGCGGTTAGGTTGCCGACAATGACAACCGGGACGGGGTACGGCGATGACTGCCCCGACCAGCGTTCGAGCGCATTGGCCCGGCGACGGGCGGCGACCCAGGCGGTGAGCGCTGACAGCGGCGCCAGCAGGCTCGACCAGTGATTGCGTGGCCCGTACCAAATACGATCCCAATTCATCCCAAATCAGCCTGGTGCAGGTTCGCGTAGAGCGAGTTTTGCGCGATTAGCGTGTCGTGGTCACCGCGCTCAACAATCCGGCCATCGGCCATCACCACAATTTCGTCGGCGTCGCGAATGGTGCTTAGTCGGTGGGCAATAACGAGCACCGCACGGTCCTGCGCCAGGGTCTGCAACGCATCCTGAAACGCTCGCTCGGACAGGTTATCCAGGGCGCTGGTGGCTTCATCCAAGATCAGCACGGGCGCCTGAACCAAGAGCGCGCGGGCAATGGCCAAACGCTGACGCTGCCCCCCGCTTAGCTGCGTGCCATCGCTGCCGAGTTTGGCGTCCAAACCGCCGTCGAGCCCCTCCGCAAAGGTTTTGGCCTGGGCCAGGGTCAGCGCCGACCACAGCTGCTGATCCCCCAACTCAAGGCCTAAACACAGGTTTTCCCGCAGGGTGCCGTCAAACACGACCACCTGCTGGCCCACCCATGCCAGCTGCTGGCGATAGGCCGCAAGGTCAAAGGTCTGAATGTCCTGACCGTTTAGCTCGATACAGCCCTCGGACACCGGGTAAAAGCGCGACACCAGCGCCGCCACCGTGGTTTTACCCGAGCCCGATGGACCCGCCAGTGCCACCACGCGACCAGGCTTGAGCGTTAAATCGATATCGCTCAGCGCCGCCGTATTGGCGCCGGGGTAAGTAAAGCCGACGCCGCGCAAGGTCAGCGCGCTGAAGGTCGATGGCAGTTGCTGGCCATGGTTGGGCTCATCGTCCTGATCCAGCAGTTCAAACAGGTCCCCGGCCGCCGCTAAGCCGCGCTGCAACACCGCCGAGATCTCACTCAGCTGGCGCAGCGGCTTGGCCATCATCGAGGCGGCACTGATAAAAGCGACAAAGGTGCCCGTGGAAGTGGATCCCAGGAAGCTCTCGCCCAGCGCCAGCCATACCAACGCCGCCAGCGAAATCGACACCAGCAACTGGATAAATGGCACGCTGAAGGCCTTCGTCGCCGCCAACTTCAGGTTTTGAACCCGGTTGTGGTCACTGGCATCGGTGAACTTATCCACCGCCATCGCCTGGGCGCCAAACACCCGTAGCACGCGCGATCCCTCAACGACCTCGCCGACCTGTTGGGTCAAATCCCCCATCGACGATTGAATGCGCTCGCTTTGGCGACGAAATGCACGACCGGCGACCCCGACGACCACCCCAATCAGTGGAGCCACGGCGATAAACACCAAGGTTAGCTGCCAGTTAATCCACAGCATGTAGCCGAGCAGACCGACGACAAAGAAGCCCTCGCGCACCAGCACCGTGACCGCGGTTGTTGCCGCCTGGGTCACCTGATCGACGTTAAAGGTGATGCGGCTGACGAGTGCGCCCTGTCCGGACTGATCCAAGGACTGAACCGGCAGGCGTAGGTATTTGCTGAACAAATCTACGCGGAAGCCGTGGATCAGGTTGCGTGCGACCACCTCGAGGAAGTAGGTGCCCAAAAAGGTTCCGCAGCCGCGAACAAAGAAGATCAGCACGATCAGAAGCGGCAGACGAATGCGTTCCAGTGGGTCCTGCGCTTCAACCGCGTCCACGAGAATACGCATCACATCCGCCAGGGCCGCGCCGGACGCCGCGTAGATAACGAATCCGAAGATGCCTAAGCCAAAAATAAAGGGACGCTGTAGCGCCCGAGCGAGCAGGCGCTTATAGAGTTGCCAATCGGTTTGTTTCACTGACCCTACTGGGGTTCCTGTGCTTTGAATCGCAGGCTATTTACGCCGATTTGGCTCGATAAATCCAGTAAGGTCATCACTGACTGATGCGGACTGCGGCCGTCCGCCGCCACCACCAAGGTGGTTTGATCACCCTTTGCGCGTTCCAGTGCAGCGCCGAGTTGATCGCGCCCGTTTAAGGCCGCGCCGGTTTCGCCGATGCGGTAGCTGCCATCAGCCTTGACGAATACCACCAAATCATCGGGCTGGTTGTCCGGCGCCTTACCCGCGGCTTCTGGCAGCCTGACTTCGATGGCACTGGCCTCGAGGAAGCTCGAGGACACCATAAAAAAGATCAGCAGCAGAAACACCACGTCAATCAGTGGTGTCAGATTGGGCCCACTGGCATCGGCCACCGGGGCATCAAAACTAAACTTCATGGCTAGGCCGCACGCGCCACATTACGGGTCAGCTGGGCTGGGCTGGCGGCCAAAAACCGGTCGCAGCAGCTTTCCAATTCCACCAGCAGTGCCTTGACCCGGCGCAGGAGCAAGCGATGGGCGACAATCGCCGGAATCGCCACCACCAGGCCCGAAGCCGTGGTGATCAGCGCTTGCCCAATGCCACCCGCCAGCACCGACGCGTCGCCCGCGCCATACAACATCAACGCGCCAAACACATCAATCATGCCAATGACGGTTCCCAGCAGGCCGATTAAGGGCGCAACCGTGCCGATCACCCCCAGCATTTCCAAATTGCGTTCAAGGTAATGCGCCACACGCTGCCCCTGTTGGCGAAGGGCCTCCTCGCGCACGCTGCGCTCGCTGCCCTGACGCAGGGCAATGGCAAAGACTTCGCCGAGCATGCCGCGTTGGGCAATGATGTCGATCTCGGCGGTCGACGACTGCGCCACCGACTCACAGGAATCGCGAATATCCGAGGGCATCAAGGAGCCTCGGCGCAACACCCACAGGCGCTCGATAACAATGCCCATCGCCACCAGGCTAGCGATAAAAATTGGCCACATTAACCAGCCACCCTGTGAAAACACTGCTGTCACCGCACACCTCGTTGAAAACCTGCCTTTTAAAAGTAGTCCGCCCAGTGCATCCCGCCCTACCCCGAAGTCCAATAACCAAGCGCCCAGGGCGACTCCCGAGCTGGGGTTTCCACGGCCGATCCAGCTTCAAGGGGAATACGCAGGGAGCCACGACTGCCGGTTCTGTAGGTCTGGGCCCCCAGGGCACGCCAAGCGGCCTCAACCTCCGGCGCCGGGTGCGCCCAGCGGCCAAGGCGGGCTTGGCTAAAAACCACCCAATCTGGCCGCTGACGCTGGGCCAACCCAATCGAGAAACCATCCGCGGCGCCGTGATGCGCCGCCACCAGGCCGGTAAGTGCGGGCGTGCCCTCGTGTCGCGCCAGGGCCCACTGATCCCGCGCCGGCAAGTCCCCAAGAATCCAGACCCGGCCGAAATCACCGGATAATTCGAGCGCACATGAGGCCGAGTTTTTGGTCCCCGGCGGCCCACCCCACAACACCCGAAGCGCAACGCCGTCGAACTGCCAACGCTGGCCGCGGTAACAGCCACCGGCGCCGCTTACGCGGTCGGGCTCCCCGCTAACGAGCTGGTCAATCCCAAAGCGCGCCGCAAAACCGTCCAGCCCGGCTGAGTGGTCGGCGTCGCCGTGACTCAGGAGCACCAAATCCAGATCGCGAATGCCATGGCGAATCAGGTCCGGTTGCAGCTCCCGGGCAATCCGGCCTTGCGTGCCCGGCTGGGCATTACCCAGATCCAGTGCGACAGCGTGATGGGTCGTCACCAGGGTCGCGGCTTGGCCGGCACCCACGCTGTAAACCGTCAGCAACGCCCTTGGGCGCTCGGCCCCAAACCAGGGCACGAGAGCAAGCACCACGATCGCCAGGGGCAGCAGCAGCGACACGGCCACCACCGAGAGGCCCGCGGACTGACGCAGGGACAAGCTG
>CAKZQE010000225.1 GCA_937139465.1 uncultured Gammaproteobacteria bacterium | reverse complement strand
CCCAAGCACATCGTTCAAAAGATGACCGAAACCGCTGAGCGCGGCGACACCCACCGCTACAGCCAAAGTCGCGGCATTCCCCGTCTGCGCCGCGCGATGTCGAATTGGTACAAAGAACGCTATGACGTCGACTTGGATCCCGAATCCGAGGTCATTGCCACGATCGGCTCGAAAGAGGGTCTGGCCCACTTGGCGATGGCGACCTTGTCGCCAGGTGATGCCGTGTTGGTCCCTAACCCAGCGTATCCCATTCATCCGTATGGGTTTGTCATAGCTGGCGCTGATATCCGACACGTGCCCATCGGTCCGGATCATGACTTCTTCGAAGAGCTAACGAACGCTATTCGCAACAGCTTCCCCAAGCCCAAGATGCTGGTGCTGAACTTTCCCGCGAACCCCACCGCTGACTGCGTCGATCTCGAGTTTTTTGAAAAGATCGTAGCTATCGCCAAAGAGCATCAAATCTGGGTGGTTCAGGACTTGGCCTACGCGGACATTTGTTTCGATGGTTATCAGGCCCCCAGCATCCTGCAGGTTGAGGGTGCCAAAGACATCGCGGTTGAATTTTTCAGCCTCTCAAAAAGCTACAACATGCCGGGCTGGCGGGTCGGCTTTTGCTGCGGTAATCCTGAGCTAGTAGCGGCCTTGGCCCGGATCAAAAGTTACATGGACTACGGCACCTTTACGCCGATTCAAGTTGCCGCGATTGCCGCATTGGAGGGCGATCAAACCTGCGTCACAGAGATCCGCGACATGTATCAAAGCCGCCGCGATGTCTTGTGCGACGGCCTTGAAGCCGCGGGGTGGTCGATTGAACGCCCCAAAGCCACCATGTTTGTGTGGGCGAAAATCCCCGAGCGCTATCGCGCCATGGGCTCACTCGAGTTCGCAAAGAAATTGATGAACGATGCCAAGGTGGCGGTTAGCCCAGGCATCGGTTTTGGCAGCTACGGTGACGAATTTGTTCGTATCGCGCTGATCGAAAACGAGCACCGCATCCGTCAGGCGGTTCGCTCAATCCGCAAGATGTTAACCAAGGACGAAGCGGACGCCGCTTAGTTCAGAAGGAGAGAATTCATTGGAACCGATTAAAATCGGCCTGTGTGGCTTGGGCACGGTTGCCCAAGGCACTCTGGAAGTATTGCGCCGCAACCAATCTGAAATCGAACGCCGTGTCGGCAGCCCCGTGCGTGTGACCTGCGCTGGGGTTCGAAGCGACAAGCCTGGTGTTGACCTTACTGGCATTCGCGTCGAGCGTGATGTGATGGCGGTCGCCACCGCTGATGATGTGGATATTGTGGTGGAGCTGATTGGCGGCACGGACCTGGCCCTCAAGCTGGTCATGGCGGCGATCGAAGCGGGCAAGGGCGTCGTGACTGCGAACAAAGCCTTGATTGCGATCCACGGCAACGAGATTTTTGCTGCCGCCCAGGCCCGCGGCGTGATGGTTGCGTTCGAAGCGGCTGTAGCCGGTGGTATTCCGATCATCAAGGCGATCCGTGAAGGCCTCAGTGCAAACCGCATTCAGTGGCTAGCAGGTATTATCAACGGCACGGGTAACTTCATCCTGTCGGAAATGTCAGAGAAAGGCCGAGCCTTTGATGAGGTACTGGCCGAAGCACAGGCCTTGGGTTACGCCGAAGCGGACCCGACCTTCGATGTCGAAGGCATTGATGCGGCGCACAAGCTGACCATTTTGGCGTCGATTGCTTTCGGTATTCCCCTGCAATTTGCTGCTTGTTACACCGAAGGCATTGGCGGACTGACCCCACAGGACGTTAATAACGCTGACCAGCTTGGCTACAAGATCAAACACTTGGGTGTCGCGAAGCGCACGCCGCAGGGGATTGAGCTGCGTGTTCATCCGACGCTGATGCCCAAGGATCGACTGCTGTCAAACGTCAACGGCGTGCTCAATGCACTGCAGGTTCAGGGCGACGCAGTGGGCCCAACAACCTATACCGGCCCTGGGGCTGGAGGCGAGCCGACCGCCAGTGCGGTGGTCGCGGACATTGTTGATGTTGCACGCACCTTGACGGCGGATCCGCTGAATCGTGTTCCGCACCTGGCGTTCCAGGCCGATGCGCTCGGCGGCGAGCCTATTTTGACCATCGATCAGATCCACTCGGCCTATTACCTGCGTCTGGAAGTTGCCGACACGGCAGGCGTGTTGAGTCAAATCACGAAGCGTCTGGGTGACCATGCCATCAGCATTGAATCCATTGTTCAAAAACAGAACGTGGCCGCGCATGAATCCGTGCCGGTGGTGCTGTTGACCGGTGTTGTCTGCGAAGCCGACATGAACGCAGCCTTGGCCGAAATCGAGTCCTTGGATTCGGTGCTGGCACCGGCCGTTAAAATTCGTGTGGAGAGCCTGACATGATGCGTTACGTGTCGACCCGAGGGCGCTCAGAAGCCCTGGACTTTGAGGGCGTGTTGCTGCGCGGGCTAGCGCCGGACGGTGGTTTGTATGTTCCTGAATCACTGCCAAGCTTCAGCCCCGAGCAGATGCGTGCCATGGCTAAGCTTAGTTACGCCGAGTTAGCGCTCGAAGTGACCTGGCCCTTTGTCGACGGTTTCATGCCTAAAGACGACTACGCGGCCCTGCTCAAGGAAACCTACGGTGAGTTCAATCACCCCGCGGTGGCGCCCCTAAAGCAGCTGGATACGAACCTCTGGTTGTTGGAGCAGTTCCACGGTCCGACGCTGGCGTTCAAAGACTTCGCTCTGCAGTTGCTGGGCCGTTTGTTGAACCTGGCGTTGGCGCGTAAGGGCCAGCGCGGTGTGGTCTTGGGTGCCACCAGCGGTGACACAGGCAGTGCAGCCATTGAAGGGTGCCGTCATGGCAATCAGCTGGATGTGTTTATCCTGCACCCGCACGGTCGCGTATCGGACGTGCAGCGCCGGCAAATGACCACCGTGTTGGATCCGAGCGTCTTCAACCTGGCGATTGAGGGCGACTTTGATGACTGTCAGGCAGCGGTGAAGGCCAGCTTTAATGATCAGTCGTTCTTAAACGGCAAGCAGCTGATAGCAGTCAATAGCATCAACTGGGCCCGAGTCATGGCTCAGATTGTCTACTTTTTCTATGCAGGGCTGCGTTTGGGCGCGCCGGATAAGCCGGTGTCCTTCGCCGTGCCGAGCGCAAATTTCGGCCATATGTTTGCGGGCCACATCGCTAGCCAAATGGGTTTGCCGGTCGAGGAGTTCGTGGTTGCGACCAACCACAACGACGCCTTGGATCGCTCGATTAAAGGCGGCGTGTTGGCGCGCCAGGCCTTGCAGCCGTCTCTGTCACCGTCGATGGACATCGTTGTGTCGTCGAACTTTGAACGTTTGTTGCATGCCCTCAGTGGCGGCGACAGCGCGATGATTGACGAGTTGATGTCTACCTTTGCTGCTACCGGGCATGCGCAAATTCCTGCAGCAATCATGCAGGCGGCAGAGAGGTGGGTATCCGGTGCCGTGGATGATGCGGAAACCGTGGCCACGATCAAGCGCTGGCATGCCATCAGCGGGGAAGTCCTCGATCCGCATACGGCGATCGGTGTCCGCGTTGCTGAGGATCGTGTGGGTGAAACGCCGATGATCTGCATGGCGACCGCTCACCCGGCCAAATTTGCCGATGCTGTGGTTGCCGCTGGCCTAGCGCCGTCGTCGCTGCCGTCGAGCATGGCGGACCTGATGGACCGCGAGGAACGTTACACGGTGCTACCGAACGACGTCGCCGCGATCCAAGCGTTCGTTGCGTCAAACACCTAAGGCAAGGTTGTTGACGAGCACACCGCGGCCGCTGGCGGCCCAGGTCTTTGATGCGGCACTAAGTCAGGGCGCCACGCTATTGCAGGCTCGGATTTTGGCCGGGCGTCTGTCAGATCAGCAGGCCCCATCGGTTGGGGCGGCCTTGAAGCCGTCCCTGGCGGCGTTGGCGCCGCCGTTGCGCTTGAAAGGAATGGCCTGTGCAGTCGAGCGTCTGGTGGGGGCCATTCAGGGCGGCGAGCGGATTGGCCTAATCACCGATTACGATGTCGACGGCATAACGTCGCATTGGGTTTTGCTTCACGCTCTGCGCGATCATTTTAAGGTGCCCGCGGAGCGCATCAGCTCGTGGATCGGGCACAGAATTCACGATGGCTACGGGATTTCGCAGACCCTTGTGGATAGGCTGTTGGCCAGCCCCGAACCACCGGCGGTGGTGGTCACAGCAGACTGTGGCAGCAGTGATGAGCCGCGTATTGCCCAGCTGGCCGCGGCTGGCATCGATGTGATCGTCGGCGACCACCACGCAATTCCGGCCGACGGAGTGCCAGCCAGTGCCTTGGCAGTCATCAACCCCACGCAATCGGACTGCGACTACCCCGATGCCAGCATCGCCGGCGTCATGGTCAGCTGGCTAATCATGAGCGGACTGCGCCAAGGGTTAATTGATTCGGGGTATCTGGCGGCTAGCGCACCGAAACTGGTGGATGCGCTGGACGCAGTCGCGCTGGGCACTGTGGCTGATTGTGTCGACCTCGGGGGTAGCGCGATTAATCGTGCTGTGGTGCGCGCTGGTCTATCGCAAATCAATCGCCTCGAACGGCCGGTTTGGCAAGCCTTTGCGGAGCTAATTGGTCCGGACAACTGCCCAATTGATGCGGAAACCTTGGCCTTTCAGATGGGGCCTCGAATCAACGCCCGCGGCCGTATCGATGACCCCATGCAGGCGCTGTATTTGATGCTGGCGGGTGACCGTGACGAGGCGCATCGCCACCTTGACCAGCTGTCCAAAGACAACGAGTCCCGCAAGACGTTGGAACGGACCATGGTCGATGCCTGCATGCCCAAAGCCATTCGCCAACGCGAGACCGGCCGATTCAGCGTCGTGGTGTCCGACGATAAAGGCCATCCGGGTGTGCAGGGCATTGTCGCGTCACGATTGACTGAGCGCACCGGCTTGCCAAGCGTTGTTTTGGCGCCGGCCCAGTTGCCAGCGCACTACGTGGGGTCAATGCGATCGGTTCCAGGGGTTAACGCGAAGCAAGCCTTGCAGGCGTGCAGTCAATGGTTGACCCGTTTTGGCGGGCACCATGGGGCCGCGGGTTTGACGCTGCCGACCGTCCATTTGACCGAGTTTGCAATGGCGCTGGACGCGGCGGTTCGTGAACAGGTTCAGGAGCAACCGCGACCTGTACGTTGGCATGACGGGGATTGCGATCCAGCGGACTTGTCCAATGAGTTGATTGCGGAGCTTGACGCCTTGCAGCCCTACGGACGCGGCTTTGAATCACCGGTCTTTGTCGGGCAGTTTCACATCGATGCGTTGCGCCCGGTGGGCAAGGATCCGGTGCATCTGAGTTTGAACGTTCGCTGCGGCCAGCAAAGTTTTCGAACAGTGTGGTTCCGCGCGCTCAAGCGAGCGGGTGAACAACCCCCGGTTGAGCAAGGTGGAAGCTATAAGCTGATGTGGCGCCCGGTTCGCGAGAAGTTCCGCGGCGACGTGCGCTTGGTGCCGCGGATTGAGGGTTTGGCGGACTAGCGTTCGGCGCGAACGTCCTCGTCGTCAGCACTGCCACCCATGGATTCCATCGCTTCAGGCGACAGTTCCGCGCGCAAGATTCGTGTGTCTTCGTCGGCTTCTAGACCCAGTCGGACGCTCTTTCCATGAAATCCTAAAACCTTGACGATAACGCGCCCGCTATCGATCACGATTTTTTCACCTAGGCGTCGTGTCAGCACTAGCATGATGTTGCTCCCTTTTTGACGAGCCTTGATGGTCGTCCAAGAATCAGTCTACGCGTTCTGTAAGTTAATTGCAGCATTTGGGTGCAAAGTTTCGGGTTTTCCATGCAAATGGAAGCGAGTTCCGTCTGGTGAAATTCTCTCTGCTCGGTAAACTATCTGCATGACGCAAAGTGACGTAACCCAGGTAAAGAGCCTCGCCCGTGGCCTCAGCATGTTGAAGGCGTTGGCGGCCCACCCACATGGATTGGCGCTGGCGGATTTGGCCCGCGCTGTAAAGTTGGCCCCCTCAACAACGCACCGACTACTGGATACGCTGGTTCAGCAAGGGTTTGTCCGCCAGTCCGCCGACGGGCTGTGGCAAGTCGGTATGACCTGCTTTGAGGTGGGTACTGCGTTCTTTGTGGCTCGGGACTGGGTGCGTGACCTTCATCCGACCTTGGTTGACCTGTCCGAGCGCGGCAATGAGACCGCCAACATGGGGACCTTGGATGGCCACGACGTGATTTTTGTTGCCCAGGTCGAGTGCCGTGAAGTCATGCGCATGGTCGCGCCCTTGGGCTCGCGAGCGCCGGCTTATGCGTCCGGTGTTGGTAAGGCGCTGTTGGCGGCACGTGAATCAGCATCCGTGCTGCGTCATTTGCCAGATCCCATGCCCGAACCCTTTACGCCGACTACGCTGGTGGACGCCCAGGCCGTGCTGGACGATATGGATCAGATTCGCCGGCGCGGGTATGCCATCGATTGGGAAGAGCGTAATCCGGGGCTGCGTTGCGTGGCGGCGCCGGTGTTTGATGAGCAGGGCGCCGCGCAGGTGGCCATTTCATTGTCCGGTCCTGCGACCCGCATGGACGAGGATCGTGTGCATTTGCTTGGCGCTTGGGTATCGGCCATCGCCTACCGCCGCACGCGAGAGCTTGGTGGCCAGTGGCCCGATCAATGGACCGTCCCGGAGGGCGCATAGGTGGCAACGCTGATTATTGGTGGCACGGCCGGTATTGGTGCGGCCTGGGCTGAGCACCGCCGGGCCCAGGGCGAAGCGGTGTGGGTCGCGGGTCGGCGCGGCGGTGATTGGCGCGTGGATGTGACCGACCCAGAATCTATCCAAGCCCTAGCGGATGCTGTGTTAGCTGAGTCTGAGGCCCTGACGAGTATCATTAATACGGTCGGCTTTTTGCACAGCGATGGTGTTCGGCCTGAAAAGTCGATCCGCCAGCTGGACCCGGCCAATGCCTTGCTTAGCTATCAAATCAACGCGCTGGCACCGGCCCTGATTGGTAAGGCGTTTTGGTCGTGGCTGCGTAAGGCTGAGCGCCCCGTCTACGCATCCTTGTCGGCACGGGTCGGTTCAATCAGTGATAACCGCCTGGGCGGTTGGCACAGCTACCGCGCCTCCAAAGCGGCTCAAAACATGATGCTGACGAATCTGGCCATCGAGCTTCGGCGGGTTAATCCGGGTGCGACCGTGGTCATCATGCATCCGGGGACCGTGGATACCGATCTGTCAAAACCCTTCCAGGCCGGTGTGGCTGAGGGGAAGCTATTTACGCGCCCGCAAGCGGCGGCGCAGTTGGACGAGGTGTTGCGCAGCATCGAGCCTGCCCAATCCGGCCTGTTTGTTGATTGGAATCATCAACGAATCGCGTTTTGAGCAAACCCTGGTCCGTCTACATCCTTCAGTGCCGCTCCGGCCGTCTATACACCGGGGTGGCAGTAGATGTTGACGCCCGCTTTGCGCAGCACCAGGGCGGCAAAGGGGCGCGGTTTACCAAGGCCGACCCGCCTGTCGCCATACTGGGGCGTCGTGAATTGGAGGGCCGCTCCCAAGCGCTCAAAGAGGAGTACCGAATCAAGCAGCTGTCACGGGTGCAAAAGCTGAGCTTGATTCGGCAATGGAACGGCAACTAGTCGCGCTGGTCGGGGTTGGCTTTGATCTTGTGGATCGATAGGTCGGCGCCGTTGAACTCTTGCTCTTGGTCCAGTCGCAGTCCAACGGTTTTGTAGAGCAGCCCATAGACGACAACACCGCCAATCACGGCCACGCTAACACCCGCCATGGTGCCTACGATTTGTGCGCCCAGGGTCACGCCACCCAGCCCGCCGAGCGCTTCGGCACCGAAGATGCCGGCAGCAATACCACCCCACACGCCGCACAGCCCGTGTAGCGGCCACACGCCCAATACGTCGTCCAGTGCTTTTCGGCTTTGA
>CAKZQE010000224.1 GCA_937139465.1 uncultured Gammaproteobacteria bacterium | reverse complement strand
GCGTTTGGCACGCTCAACACAGCTCGCCCAGCGCCCGAGAAAAATCAGGTCGCTGTGCTGCTCAAACCAGCGGTTCCACTGTTCCATGTTAGCCACGGTTTCGCGAAAGTTTTCGTGGTACGCGATGGTCACGTGGACGGCGTTAACGCCGCCCTCGTGCATCTGCTGGAAAATCTCGCGCCCGAAATTACAGTACTGCAGGCCGTCGATACGCATGCTTAGCTCGGAATCCCAGTGCCGGAACCGGTGGCGATGTACGCCGTTTTGACAACGGTGTAGAACTCCGCCGCGTAGCTGCCCTGCTCGCGCGGGCCGTAGCTCGAGTTCCCACGCCCGCCAAAGGGCACATGGTAGTCAGTCCCCGCTGTCGCCAAATTGACCATGACGCAGCCGGTCTGAGCATGGCGGCGGAAGTAGTTAGCGCGCGCCAGGCTTTGCGTCACGATACCGCTGGTGAGCCCAAACTCGGTGTCATTGACCGTCGCTAAGGCTTCTTCAAAGCTGTCGACTTTGATGACCGCCGCCAATGGCGCAAACATTTCTTCGCGGTTAATGCGCATGCTGTTGTTGGTGCCAATAAACAGGCCGGGGCGCATGTAGTGGCCAGGGGTCGCCAGCTCGATTTGCTGACCGCCGGTGATCAGTTCCGCCCCTTCGGACTTGCCCAAGGCCACATAATCCAGATTCGACCGCAATTGTTCCGCAGAGACCACGGGACCCAGCTGCGTGCCGGCTTCCAGGGCGTGACCGACCACCATGTCGTCGGTCGCCTTGACCAGCCGCTCGACGAAGGCGTCGTGAACACCGGCGTGAACGATTAAACGCGATGAGGCGGTGCACTTTTGACCGGTGCCACCAAAAGCCCCACCCAATGCCAGCGAGACCGCCAAGTCCAGATCAGCGTCGTCCATCACCGCCAAGGCGTTTTTGGAACCCATTTCCAGCTGAATCTTGGTGAAATTGCCAACCGCAGCCGACGCCACCTGACGGCCGACCGGCACTGAGCCTGTGAAGGACACGGCGTCGATTTTGGGGCTCTCGACCAGGGCCTGGCCGATACTCGACCCGGCACCCATGACCAACTGAAACAGGCCTTTAGGCAGGTCCTGTTTTTCAATGATTTTGGCCAGCTCGACGGCCGATGCCGGCGTCACGTTCGCCGGCTTCCAAATCACCGCGTTGCCGTACGCCAGCGCCGGCGCAATTTTCCAGCTCGCGGTGGCGGTAGGAAAGTTCCAGGGTGACACAATCGCAACGACCCCGACCGCTTCGCGGCGCACGTCGATCTCAATCCCGTCCCGCACGGAATCGGCGGTGTCGCCCATTTGGCGCAAGGTTTCCGCCGCGTAATAGGTGAAAAACTGCCCGGCGCGGTAGACCTCACCCTTGCCCTCAGCAAGCGGCTTGCCTTCTTCGCGCGACAGCAACTCGCCCAGCTCTGCGCTGCGCGCCATCATCTCAGTACCAATCGCCATCAGGGCGTTGTAGCGGCGCTCAAGACCACTCTGCGCCCACTGCCGTTGAGCCACGCGGGCGGCATCAAGGGCTTGGTCAAGCTGGGCCGGGGTCGCTTGGGTGAACTGGCCGATCACATCGCGGGTGTCCGAGGGGTTGATGTTGTCGATGTGGCTGTCGCCTGCGACCCATTCGCCGCCGATGTAGTTGAGGTTCATGCACAATCCTTTTGCTTAACACGTGTTCAGTGGCATCAGTA
The DNA here is from genome assembly GCA_937139465.1 of uncultured Gammaproteobacteria bacterium. Taxonomy (GTDB): domain Bacteria; phylum Pseudomonadota; class Gammaproteobacteria; order Pseudomonadales; family Litorivicinaceae; genus Litorivicinus. Next base: position 467 of record CAKZQE010000224.1, on the reverse strand, counting down.
TGGTCAGGGTGATATTTTCAGTCAAAATCTATTTTTATTAACAAATTACAGAAAAAATGAAACTTGAATCCTTTCGTACTTTCGTCACCGTTGCCGACGCCCAAAGCCTGGTCGAAGCCGCTCGGCGACTGGGGAAAACACCTTCGGGCGTGTCGATGGCACTGAAAAATCTGGAAAGCCAAATTGGCGGCGCCTTGTTCGCCAGTGAGCGCAAAAACCAACTGACACCGCTCGGGCAATGGGTCCTAGTGCGCGCCCGTCAGGACCTGGCGCAATTTGACGCCACCGTCCGCGCCATCAACGATCAGGTGGCCCACCAAGGTCGCAACCTGCGTGTAGGCGCGGTGCCATCGGTCATGGTCCATTTGATGCCTGCTGTGGTGGACGACTACATGGCTGGCCACCCCAATGCGCACTTGGAACTCAACGACATGGACAGCGTAGGTCTGCAACAGGCCCTGGAATCT
>CAKZQE010000223.1 GCA_937139465.1 uncultured Gammaproteobacteria bacterium | reverse complement strand
TGAACTCCACCAGCGCCTCCGCCAGCGCCGCTCGGGCATCCAAGTCCAGGTGGTTCGTGGGCTCGTCCAAAATCAGCAGGTTGGGTTTTTGCCAGGCAATCAACGCGAGCGCCAGACGGGCGCGTTCGCCGCCGGACAACGCGGTAATGGGCTGATCGATGCGCTCAGCCCCAAAGCCCCAGCCGCCCAAAAAGTTGCGCAGTTCAAGCTCCCGGGCGTTGGGCGCAATGCGCATCAGCTCCGCCAGCGGCACGCTGTCCGCGCGCAAGGTGTCCAACTGTTCCTGGGCAAAGTAGCCCATGCGCGTGTTTTGCCCGGGGTGCAGGGTGCCGGCCTTGGGCTTCAGCTGACCGACCAGGGTTTTCACCAAGGTCGACTTGCCTGCGCCGTTGACGCCAAGCAGGCCGACGCGATCACCGGGGTTTAGCGACAGGTGCGCCCCGCTAATGATGTCCGCATTGGGGTAGCCGAGCGTCAGGTCGCTGCCGGCCACCAGCGGCGTTGATAGCTTATCCGATGACGGGATGTTGAAGTTCAGCGGCGAGCGAGAGCGCACCGCGGCGGACACCACCAGCTTTTCCATGGCCTTGACCCGACTTTGGGCCTGCTTGGCCTTGGAGGCCTTGGCCTTGAAGCGGTCTACGAAGCTTTGCAGGTGCGCCCGTTTGCGGTCGGTTTTGGCCTGCTCGGCGGCTTGGCGCTCGATTTCCGCCGCGCGCTGGCGCTCAAATTCGCTGTAACCGCCGGTGTAGAGTTTCAGCGCTTGGTTATCCAGCGCCAACACATGCGAACACACGGAATCCAAAAACGCCCGGTCGTGGGCCACCAGCACCAAGGTGCCGGGGTAACGGGCGAGCACCTTTTCCAACCACGTGATGGCATCAATATCCAGGTGGTTGGTGGGTTCGTCGAGCAGCAACAGCTCGCTGGATTGAAACAGCGCCTTGGCCAGGTTCAAACGCATGCGCCAACCGCCCGAGAGGGCCGACACGGGTTGCGCCTGACGGGCCTGATCAAAGCCCAGCCCTGCGAGCAATTCGGCGGCCTTGGCGGGCTGGCTCCAGCCCTCAATGTCGTTGAACCGGGTGTGCAGATTGGCGTCGTCAGGGGACTGCTCCAGCGCCGCCTCCAGCGCCCGGTACTCGGTGTTGGTGTCGAGTAAGTGATCCAGTGCCGAGCACGCCAGGGCCGGTGTGTCCTGGGCCATCGAGGCAATCACGGGCTTGCCAGCCAAGCCGAAGTGGCCGCTGTCCGCGCTGAGCTCGCCTCGAATTAACCGCAACAGCGATGATTTGCCCGCGCCGTTGTGGCCGATTAAGCCGATGCGAGCGCGGTGCGGCGTGCGCAGGCTTTGGTTATCGATCAGCACGCGGGTGCCGACGCGAAGCGTCAATGAATCCAGTTGCAGCATTAGGGTATCCTTTCGATTTTGGGAGTTTACCGAATGCGCGAAGGCTTGTGGTCGTGGGCGATCCGGGAATACCAAAAACCTGCGGTGGCGGACGCCTGCATCGAGTTGCAGGATCATGATGGGGCGAGCGTGTGCGAGCTGCTCTGGTGTGCTTGGCTTGCGCAACACGATGAAGCGCCCAACGCCGATCGGTTATCGGAGTTCCGTCGCTTTCGCCGTGGTTTGTATTTGGCGATCGAGCGTCTGCGCGGCGCCCGGCGTCTATTGGAGCTGGACCCCCTGACCCGCGAGCTCGGCACCCGCACGCGGCCGCTGGAAATAGACACCGAAGCGCTGCTGTTGGCCCAGCTTGAAGGCCTGGCCGGCGAGCCATTGGATGGGCGCAACCCCTTTCACTGCTTGCATGCCATTGATGCAGCCGTGCCCACCCTTGGCCCGTCTGATGCCACCGAGGCGCGTTACCAGACGCTGACGGAACGACTGGGTGCGACCGCTGTCTGACGGGTGCTAGACTGCGTGACCGCCGTTACGGGCGCACCGCATATTTAATCGACGACTAGGAAGATCATGAATAAATTACTGACTGCCATTGCCCTGTCTGCGGCAACTCTGACCGCGCCGGCCCTGATGGCCGATACCGCGGCTCCTGCAACGGACGACGAAAAACTGGCCTACGCCCTGGGTGTCGTGGTTGGCGAGCGCATCTTTGGTGACTTTGGTGTCTTGGATTACGACCAGTTCCTGGCGGGCGTGAAGGCAGCGGGCGATGAGTCAAGCTGGGCCTTGAGCCGCGATGAAATCGGCGCCGTCATGCAGTCAGTGCAGCAGCGCGTTGCCGCCGAGCAAGCGCGTCAGGCCGAAGCGGCCTCCGCTGAAATTCGCGCCGAAGGGGAAGCCTACTTGGCGGCCAACGCAGAAAAAGACGGCGTCACGGTCACCGACAGTGGCCTGCAGTACCGTTACCTCACGAAAGGTGACGGCGCGATGCCGGCGGCCGAAAGCCGCGTCAAAGTGCACTACACCGGTCGTTTGATCGACGGCACTGTGTTTGATTCATCGGTGGATCGTGGTGAACCGGTCGAATTTCAGGTCAACCAGCTGATCCAAGGCTGGATCGAAGCGCTGCAGCTGATGAAGGTCGGCGACAAGCTCGAAATCACCGTGCCTTTTGACATCGCTTACGGACCTGCCGGGGCACCGCCCAGCATCCCGCCCTTCGCCACCTTGGTGTTTGAGATGGAACTCCTGGACATCGTCTCGGAATAACTATTTCCGCACCAGCGTCGCCAGATGTCCAGTGCCCGTCAGGGCCTGAATAGCCTGGCCGTCGCGGCTAAAGGCCACGACCCGGGCTGAACCCGGGTTGGAGCCTTTACGCACTGGCATTCGCCACACCTGCGCCGGCTCCAGCAAATTATCAAACGACCAGAACGCGGCGCGGCGCTGAGTATTGCCGACCCAGACGCCGTCCTTGACGATGCGCGCGGCGGTGGCCGTAATTGGCAAGGGGTAATAGCTTTTTTCCTGCGCCAGCTCGCCCACCACCGCACTATCGCCAATGGCTAACAGGCGTGCCGGCGCATTGCGCGCGGCGGCAAAGCCTTGCTCGCCTTCCAGCGCCACGACCTCAACCTGATCGGACAGTTGCCACTGGTGACTGGGTCGGCGCGCCCCAACCGGCCACAGCGTGACCAGGCCATCATCGTTTCCCAGCATCAGTCGCTTGCCATCCAGTGCGACCGCCCGGGTGGTCGTCGATGACAGCTGCAGCCCGCTGTCACCATCGAGCCAGTAGCCGCCGTTCAAGGTGCCGACCAGTACGCGGCCGAAGTTGTCCACCGCGATGGTTCGAATCAGGCTGTCCAGCTCGCCCGCGGCCAATTCGCGCCCGCTTTCGGTGCTCCATACATGCCAGCGCCGGCCACTGGCGGTGGCGATGCGTCGACTGTCCGGGGAGATGCTGGCGGATTCGAGTGCGGCTTCGTCTTCGCTGTGGGTGAGTTCGTGGGTTTTGACGCCGCGTTCGAACACCCAAATGCCGCCCTCGACGGCGCCGACCACAACCAGGTCGCCGTCCTTGGAGAGGGCGCCGGTGAACAGGTTTTCGCCCAGTAAATCCAGGTGCTCGTCCGGCCCATCCTCGCATCCCGCCAAGGCGAGCAGCGCGGCGATTAGGAGCGCGCGTACCATGGCAGGCCCGCCGCAGCCGCGGCCATGATGGCAAAGGATAGGGCGGTCCATCCGGGGATCGACAGCGTCAAAAAGGTCCACTGAACCTCTGCGCAGTCTCCTGTTCCGGTCAACATGGCCGATAACACCTCTAGGACCGGGAAAGACTCGATCATGTAGTACAGCCCTGGGGCGCAGGCGGGCACCAGTTCCGGCGGTAACGATTGCAGGTACAGCTGGCGTGCAGCCAGCGCCAATCCCGCCAGGGCAATGACCGTAGCGATAATGGCATAGCGCCGGATCGCGCGCGGCCGGATGGCCATGGCCAAGCCGACCAGGCCAAACAATGCGAACACCACGCGCTGCGCCATGCACAGCGGGCAGGGTTCGAGGTAGAGTACGTATTCCATGTAGAACGCCGTACTCAGTAGACTGAAACACACGAGCGCAGCCAGCGCGCCTAGTACGCGCGGCTGTCGAACGAATTGAGTGGTGCTTAGCCCCACAGGAGACCCCTAAATGCCGTTGCTGTTGTTGCTAGTGTCGTTCATTTTTCCAGCCTTTGCAGAGGATGTTTTCGACGCAGCGGAAAGTTATGTCGACCTGGGCACGCCGTTTTACGCCAGCTACGAAAAATCCCGCACCACCATCGGCGTTGCCATGGTGGCCGAGGTGTCGCTGGAAGTGGCCAACGGCGAAGCGCGCACTGAAGTTATGACCCATCGGCCGTTGTTGCGCGACCGTTTCCAGCGCGTGCTGGCGTTACAAACCCGCAAAACCTTTGTGTCGGCCGAGGGCTGGCAAATGCTGGCGCAACAGGCGCTGGAGTCGTTCAATGCCGCCCTCTCTGAGGAAGGCTGCACCGACTGTGTGCTGGCGGTGCTGTTCCCCGCCGGAATCGTGCCCGAGGGCTAGCCCTCGGACAGGCCGGTGGGCTGATTGACGTAGTCGCGGACAAAGGCATCGAAAGCGTCTGCCGATGGCGCCCGCGACAGCGCGGCCTCGGCTTCAATGCTGGCATCACGCATCGCATGCAGCTGTGCCAGGCGCTCCGGGCTGGTTTCGCCCTTTAACAGGTCCGCTTTGAGCTTCTCTGAGCGGGTCAGGACCCACTCCAGATAACCCACCTTTTGAATCTTGCGCTCAGCCCGGGCCGAGGGCAGCCCTTTGGGCATGCTCAGGTGCTCGTAGGCTTCTTCGACCGCGGCGACGTGGGCACTGCCACCCTCGTGGGCATCCAGTTGCTCAGCCACGGCTCGGCAGCGTTTCAAAATGGATTCCGCAGCGTCGGCTAGCTTCACTTCTTCGCCGTCGACCCAAATGCGCTGCCCGTGGGTGCGCCCGGCGGTGGCGATGCGTTGCTGATTTTCCTCAAGCTGCGTGCATTCGGCCTCGCTGATACGCGGGTTTTGCGCCAGCGCACAGGCGGTTAGGAAGCAATCCAAAAAGCGCATGGTGCTGGTGCTGATGCCGGCGCGCGCCCAGGGGTCGACGTCCATGCAGCGCACCTCCAGCCAGTTCACGCCGCGATCGCGCAGGGCTTTGACCGGGCGCTCACCGGGTTGTTGGAGCTGCTTCGGGCGCACCACCGAGTAGTACTCATTTTCAATTTGCAGCAGCTTGCTATTCAACTGGCGCCAATGCGCGCCGTCCTGGACACCCAGTTGTTCATAATCATCCCAGGGCTGCATCACCGCGCGGCTAAGGCTGTCGGCGTAGCTGTCCAGGGCGTTGAAGCAGATGCCCAGGGTCTGCTGGGCTTTGTTGTGGTAGCCCAAATCGCTCATGCGCAGGCTCGATGCACCACTGGTCAGACGCGTTGCACCACTGCGGTCGGTGTCGCCAAAAAAGCTACGATCCAGCGCCGGGCTGGCGCCGAACAGCCACATCAGCAGCCAGTAGTGCCGGCGAAACCCGCGCAACGTCAAGAAGTACCCGCGGTTGCGCGCTTCCAGCCCGTTTTCGATGCCGGTGATGTCCTGCCACGCGGCCTCCGGTAGAGACCAGTTGTAGTGAACACCCGCGATGGTTTGCATGCGCCGACCGTAGCGCCAGGCCAGGCCCTCACGGTAAATGGTTTTTAGCCGGCCAATGTCCGAGTCGCCGTACTGCGCCAGCGGAATATCCGTCTCGTTCTCGGGTAACCAGCAGGGCATGGAGTTAGCCCACAGCAGCTCATCCCCCATGGCTTTTAACGTTTCGCGCTGAACGTCTTCCAAAAACCGCTCGGCGTCCTCGGGGGTGTCGCACAGCGGGGTGATGAACTCCAGCAGCGACTCGGAATAGTCCGTCGTGATCGCACTGTGGGTAACGGGTTTGCCCAGTGCGGCCGGGTGCGGGGTTTGCGCCAGCTGGCCATCCGCCGTGACCCGCAGCGCTTCGCGCTCGATACCGCGTCGCATGCCCTTGATCCAGTGGTCGTCCCGGGGATCCAGTTTTTGAAATTGTTCGGCGGTTATCTTCATGCTGTCTTCACTTGGGCCGCGGACAGGGCATCGTGCTCTGCGCTACGGGTAGTTGTTCCGAAGGTGCATGGTGCACCTCCGCGGCACAGGGCGTGCGCGTAATCGCGACACCGGTTGCTCATTGCAGTTGGTCTGATCCGGGGGCGCTGTTGTCACTCGTCAGCCAGGCCAGGTCGGTTTGATCGTAGGCGTACTTCGCACCGCAGAACTCGCAGTCCACCGACACCGAGGGTTGCTCGTTCATCAGTGCGGTTAAGTCCTCAACACCCAGGCTGGTCAGTGCACGGGCGCTGCGTTCGCGCGAGCATGGGCAGTGAAAGGCAATGTCGTGGCCATCAAACAGTTTGATGGTTTCTTCGTGGTACAGCCGGTGCAGGATTTGCTCAGCCGGCAGCGTTTTCATCTCGATCGGTTTCAGGGTGGCCGCCAGCGTGGTCAGGTGCTCCCAGTAGCCGGGCTCAATGTGTTCGCCCGGGTTAGGCGGCAGCTGTTGCAGCAGCATACCAGCGGCGCGTGTGCCGTCGGCGGTTAACCACAACCGTGTAGGTAGCTGCTCGGAGCGGGCAAAGTAGCCGTCGATGACCTCCGCCAGGCTGTTGCCCTCCAGCGTCACGATGCCTTGGTAGCGCTCGCCCCGGTTGGGCAGCAAGCTGATGCTCAGGTGCCCGGCGCCGTAGAGCGACTGGAGCCCCTCGCCCTGGGTCAGGGCCGCATCGTCCGAGTGCTTGGCAATACCGCGCAGGCGGCCTTGGCTGTCGCGCTCAACCATCAACATGCTCAGCGGGCCGTCGCCTTTGGCCTGCAGCACCAAGGAGCCATCCAGTTTAAGGGTGTCGCCCAGCAGCCACGCGGCCACGAGGGCTTCGCCTAACTGCTCGGCGACGCGGGCTGGGTACTGATGGCGGTCAAACACCTGGGCCAGGGTGTCCTCGATGCAGGCCATCTGGCCGCGCACGGGGTGCCCGTCAAATATAAAACGTTGTCCGTGGTCGGGACTCATGATTCCTCCTGGCGTTGAAACCGATGGATTTCGCGGCGATCTTTTTTGTTGGGGCGCGATGAGGGCGCCATGATGCCGGCGCTCATGGCCGCGCGGCGCAGGGCTTGTTCCTTGCGCTTGGCTTGGCTGGCTTCGGTTTCGGTGTACAGCAATTGGGCTTCCGGGGCGCCGCGACGTTGGGCGCTGGTGCCGTCTACAAGGATCTCGAACACGCTCTGACCCTTGCTAATGCTCAGGCTCATTCCCGCTTCAACGGCTTTGCTGGGTTTGGCCCGGTGCCCGTTGATGTGCACGTGACCGCCGTCAATGGCGGCCCGAGCCAGGGCGCGGGTTTTGAAAAAGCGTGCGGCCCAAAGCCACTTGTCCAGCCGTACGCCCTCAGCCACGGGCCAGTCTCAACGACGGGAGCAAATCGCTAAAATCACAAATTTGCAGGTGCTGGTTCAGGGTGCGCGCACTGCGGTTTGAATTCGGGTGATCGATGCCGACCACGGTGCCGACGCCGTGGCGGCGGGCCGAATCCAGCACAGCTTCGGAGTCATCAAAAAAGGCGCAACGGCCCAAATCCAGGCCCTGTTCGCGCGTCAGCGACTGCCAGAAATGCTCGGCTTCTTTGGGCTGTCCATAGTCGTGGCTGCTGACCACGCCGTCGACAAACTCAATCAGGTTGAGCGTGTCGGCTTTTAGTTGCCACACGGCACGGTGGGCGTTGGTGGCGATCAACAGCCGTAACCCAGCCTTGCGAGCCAGGCGTAAAAAGTCGGTTGTCCCCGGTCGCCATCGAATCAGGTGGCGGTGGCGTGCCATCACGTCCATGACCGGCATGTCCAGCTGCCCCGTCCAATAGTCGACGCAGTACCAGTCCAGCGTGCCACGGGTGGTGCGCATGGGCGTGTGAAACTCGATGTCCAGCCGTTCGGGCGAAAACTGATGCGCCTCGGGCAGAAATGACGGCATGCACTGCAGCCAAAAGTGGTCATCAAAATGCAGATCCAACAGCGTGCCATCCATGTCCAGCAGCAGGGTGTCGATCTGGTTCCAGTCAATCAATCCAAGGGATCCGTGCGCGAAAAGTAGAGGACTATTGTGAGGGCAGGGCTGATGGATTAAAACCCAAGGACTCGCGAGATCAAGAAAACAGATGTAGGATGTTTACTACATAACGAGGACTCCCCTATGACATCAGGTGTTGCTGAGTGGATCGCTCAGCCGTCAGACATTCTTTTGTTCGGCGCCACCGGCGATTTGGCCGGCCGAAAACTCTATCCGGCCCTGTACTGCCTGTACCGGGATGGGCACTTGCCCGAGGGCTGCCGCATTCTCGGTCTGGCGCGTACGGATCAGAGCGCTGAGGACTTCATTGCAAACATTCACACCAAGCTCAAAGAATTCGCCCCCGAAGGCGAGTACGAGGACGCTGTGTGGGAGCGCTTCGCGCAAGCGTTGGACTACGCGCCGCTTGACGTCCACAGCCCGGAATCCTTCGGCGGCGTTGCCGAGCGCTTGGGTGATCGCGCCGGTCGTCCGTTAATTCACTACCTCTCCACTTCGCCGAGCTTGTACGGCGCCATCTGTGCTGGCCTTGACCATGCGGGACTGGCCGGAGCCCAGGCGCGGGTGGTGATCGAGAAGCCGATCGGAACGGATCTGGCCAGCTCGCGTGTCATCAACGACGCGGTCGACGCGGTGTTCCCCGAGGCGTCGATCTACCGTATTGACCATTACCTGGGCAAAGAAACGGTCCAAAACCTGCTGGCGCTGCGTTTCGCCAACGGTATTTTCGAGCCGCGCTGGAACTCCGCCGGCGTCGATCACGTTCAGGTCACGGTGTCGGAAACCGTCGGTGTAGAAGGCCGCTGGGGTTACTACGACGATTCCGGCGCGATGCGTGACATGGTCCAAAACCATATTTTGCAGTTGGTGAGCCTGGTGGCGATGGAGCCGCCGGCCAGCCTCGACCCCGATGCCGTGCGTGACGAAAAGGTCAAAGTGCTGCGTGCGCTGCGCCCGATCCGTGATCGTGATATCGAAGCCAACACGGTGCGCGGCCAGTACCGCGCCGGCGCCATTGAAGGAAAAGCCGTGCCCGGTTACCTGGAAGAGCCCGGATGCAAGCCCGGTTCGACCACCGAAACCTTTGTCGCGCTGCGTGCCCAAATCGATAACTGGCGCTGGGCCGGTGTGCCGTTCTATTTGCGCACGGGCAAGCGCATGCCCCACCGCTATTCAGAAATCGTGGTCCAGTTCCGCGACGTGCCCCATGACCTGTTTGCGGCCGAAAATTCGGACGTTCAGGCCAACAAGCTGGTCATTCGTTTGCAGCCCCAAGAAGGGATTCAGCTTCAGATGATGTACAAGGTGCGCGGCCTGGGTGGCGGCATGAAGCTGCAGAAAGCCGAGTTGAACCTGTCGACAGAAGACTTCAAACCCCCGCGTAACGCCTACGAGCGCTTGTTGTTTGACGTCGTGCGCGGCAACCAGACGCTGTTCGTACGTCGTGACGAAGTCGAAGTCGCCTGGAGCTGGGTGGATGACATTATGCAAGCGTGGCAGCGCGAAACTGCCGCGCCCAAACATTACAGCGCAGGAACCTGGGGGCCGACCGCCGCCATCGCCCTGGCTGAACGCAACGGACATAGCTGGCATGAGTGAAGTGAATTGGGTGGTTCGTGAAGAACGTGACACCTTGATGGGTGATCTGGCCGCGGACGTGGCAGCACGGCTGCAGGGCGCGATTCGCCAGCGCGGCATCGCCTTTTTGGCAGTCAGCGGTGGCAGCACAGTGAAAACCCTGTTTCCGCTGCTGGCCAATACGCCGATCGAGTGGGAGCACGTTCGCATTGGGTTGGTTGACGATCGCTGGGTCGACGATTCCAGCCCAGACTCGAACGAGCGCCTGGTGCGTGAGCTTTTGTTGCAAAACCAGGCCGCCAAGGCCCAGTTCGTGCCCATGAAAACCGCCCACGCCACACCTGAGGCGGGCGTCGCGCAACGCAATCAAGACTACGCCGCATTGCCCTGGCCCTGCGATGTGATGATGCTGGGTATGGGTGAGGACGCGCACACCGCAAGCCTGTTCCCCTGCTCGGACGAGTTGGGCCGGGCGCTGTCGACCAATGACGTGGTGGTTGCGGTTAACCCGAAAACGGCGCCTTACGCTCGCATGAGCTTGTCCCTCGCAAGCGTTATTAACTCGCGTTACATCGTCGTGCTCACGTGCGGTGCTAGTAAACGCGCGGTCTTGGAAAAGGCGCTGGGCGATGGTCCCGTGGCTGACATGCCGATCCGCGGTGCGCTGCGTGCCACTGCACCTTGTGCAATCTATTACGCGCCCTGATATAACGGGGTAGGACAAACCAAGTCAGGATGACTCGACTTCCGAGGCATCCATGCGTCAACCAGCGACTTCCATCACAGAGCAGATCCAGGCCCTTGCGGGCTTGGCGCCTGTGTACGTGTCGCTCAATCATCCGCCCGAGGCCTGCGAGGCGATCGTTCGCAGCTTCCACCAAGCGGTGCGCGCCCTGCCAATTCGTGATGAGCTGGACCGTGTCCTGTGCGAGATACAAGCCCTGGATCTGGAGGACGACTACAAAACCTTGATTGAACGGACGGTGTTGGCGGAAACGGCGCGCTTACCGCGCTTGTCGATGCTGCAAATTCGTACGCTGTTCAATTGCGGTGACTGGGAAGCCTTGAAGGTGCTGGCGCGCAACCGCGCCGTTGACGATTTCACCCGTCGCCGCGCTGACGACGAGGCGTACCAAATTATGCAGGCCAAACTGAGCGAGCCGGACTAGTCGCTCCAGCCTGGCGTTAGCTGATCGAGGATAAATCGGTAGCATTGGGCCACCTCCGTCAGGTGCCCAAACCGGCCGCTGGCGCCGCCGTGACCGGTGCCTTCCATGGCCAACACGATGGGCGCGTCCTGCTGCTGCGCACTGCGTAGCCGCGTGCACCACTTCAGCGGTTCCCAAAATGTGACGCGCGGATCGGTCAACCCAGCGGTAATCCACAGCGGCGGGTAGGCCTGGGCGGTCACGTTGTCGTAGGGCGAGTAGGCACGGATGCGTTCAAACGCGTCGGCACTGTCGATGGGGTTGCCCCACTCGGGCCACTCCGGTGGCGTCAGCGGCAGCTCGGGATCCAGCATCGTGTTAAGCACATCCACGAAGGGCACGTCCGCGACCACGCCGGCTATATCCTCAGCGCGACGGTTCAGGACGCACCCAACCAGCATGCCCCCGGCGCTGCCGCCGTGGATCACGACCCGGGGCGCGATGTGTTCGCGTACCCAGTCCAGTGCCGCCTCGAAATCATCGAAACTGTTGCCCTTGTGCTGATCGCGACCGCCTGCGTACCAGGCGTCACCGAGTTCCATGCCGCCGCGGACGTGGGCCGTGACGTGGCTGATGCCACGCTGTACTAGGCTCAAGCGATTGCGCGAAAAGGCCGGCTCCAATGCCAGCCCATAGGCGCCGTAGCCGTACAGCACGCTGCCAGCCGGGGCCGGCGTGTCAGCCAGCTCCAAAATGGTCAGCGGCACACGGGTACCATCCGCCGAGGTCGTCCATTCCCTGCGGACACGGTAGTCAGCTGGGTCGTGCCCGCACGGCAGGGTGTCGGCCTTTAATGTGCGAATCTCGCCGCTGTCCAGGTCCAGCTCCCAGGTTTCCCCGGGGTGGCGCGGGGATGAAAACCCAAGCCGCTGCCAGTGCTGATGACTTTCCAGCGCGCCCACAAGCCCAAGATCGCAAATCGGCTCGTCTGGCACGAACTCGCGCCAGTGGGTTTGGTCATGGCGGCGCCAGATCACGCGCGGTGCAAAGTCATGGCTCAGTAGCACCAACAGGTGATCGTCCAGCACCGCCCAGTCGTCCAAAAGCCCCGCGCTGGGCGAGTACAGCGGCGCCCACTCGCTCGGGTTCGACAGTGGGGCCTGGTAAAGGGCGAAGTCCCTGCGTTCGTGGTTGGACTTGATCAGCAAGCGATCGCGGTGGGTATCAACATCATAGTCCCGCCCCATGCTCCGCTCGCAAATCGGTTCGCTGAGCTCGCCAGTAGTCAGGTCATACAACCGGACCTCGCTGACCTGGTGTTGGTGGGCGCTGATCATGGCAAAGCGCCCGTCTTGAGTTTCCGAAATATCCAGAAACCAACCGGCATCCGGCTCGGCATAGACCTGCGTGACGGCGCCGGTTTTGAAGTTCCAGCGCCGCACTTCCCGCGGGCGATTTTCCGCATCTAGCCACACGGTGAGCAGGTCACCATCGTGTGTCCACACAATCTGGCCCTGGGTGTCACCCAGGCTGTATTCACTGTCGCCGCCTGGGCGCGCCACATGCACCTGGTAGCGCTCGTTGCCGTCTGTGTCCAGGCTATAGGCGATCCACTGGTGGTCCCAGGCGTGTTCGACGCTGCCCAGGTCCCAGTAGTCAAAGCCCTCGGCTTTGGCCGGACCGTCGAAATAGACCTCGGCGTCTAGGTCACCGCGCCTGCGGGTGTAACAGGGATAATCGGCGCCGTCGCGAAAGTGCCAGCTGTAGTGCCACTCCCCATCGGGCGTGTCGATGCCCTCGGGAGCGGGCGTCATGCGTGCGCGAAACTCAGACACCAGCGTCGCCTCCGCGTCGGGTCGGTCGAACCGCGCACGGTACTCACCCTCGGCATTAAGCAAGGCCTTGATGTGATCCGGCAGCAGCTCCGGGTCCTCAAGGGCTTCCCGCCAGTTATCCGGACGCAAGTCCGGGTAGGGGTCGGTCAGGGGCTGACCGTGCCAGGTCGTGGTGCGCGGGCGGCTTGGATACTGGGGGATCGTCATGGCGCCAGCCTACCACTTAGCCTTGTGATTGCCCTTATCCGCGCGCACTATTTGGCCAGCAAAAGGAAGCGCCGATGTCCCGATCTGATCTGCAGCAACAACTCGACGCGGTGCTGGCCGCGTCCTCATCCAGTGAGGCCATAAAGCCCTTTATTCCAGCACCCGGCCCGGGCCGAATGATCCTATTGGGCGCCGGCAAAGCCGCCGCAGCCATGGCTCAGGCCTTTGAGCAGGCATACAACGGACCCATCGAGGGCGCGGTGGTCACACGCGATGGCCATGCTGTGCCCTGCGCGCAGATTCAGGTCATCGAAGCGGCGCACCCGATGCCAGACGAGCGCTGCGTCAAAGGTGCCGAAACCCTGTTGTCGTTGGCCGCCAGTGCTGGGCCTGGAGACCGGGTGGTGATGCTGTTGAGTGGCGGCGCGTCGTCCTTGTTGGCCTGCCCGCCCGCGGGGGTCAGCTTGGCCGAATTGGCCGGGCTAACCAAGGCGCTGCTGAACGGTGGCGCAACCATTGGCGAGCTCAACACCCTGCGCCGGCATCTGTCCCGAATCGCCGGCGGACGGTTGGCCCTGGCCTGTGCGCCGGCTCAGCTGACGACCTTGGTGATTTCCGACGTCACCGGTGATGTGTTGCACGACATCGGCAGTGGCCCGACCTGCGGTGATCCCAGCAGTGTCGACGACGTGCGTGCCATGCTGGCGCGGTTTGATGTGCCGGTATCGCCAGCGCTCGATGCCTTTTTGCAGACCGATGCGGCAGAAACCCCAGTGGTGGTGCCTGGCGAAATACACCTGGTGGCGACGCCGCAACAGGCCCTTGAGGCCGCCGCCGATGTGGCGCGCGCGCAGGGCTACGCGGTCCTCAACCTAGGCGCCTTTATCGAGGCCGACGCCGTGGAAACCGCAAAGATCATGGCCGGTGTTGCCCGCCAAATCCGTGCCTATGGCCTGCCCATCAGGGCGCCCGCAGTGGTGCTTAGCGGCGGCGAGTGCACGGTAACCGTGACGGGCACTGGGTGCGGTGGGCGTAACGCCCAATTTGCTATGGGTTTGGCCGCAGCCATTGATGGCATGGACGGGGTCACGGCCTTGGCGGTGGACACGGATGGGGTCGACGGCGCTGCGGATATCGCCGGGGCGTGGGTCGATGGCAGCACGGCAACGCGTGCCGCCGCCGCGGGTTACCCCTTGGCGGATGCAATCGCGGCCAACGATGGCCATGGTCTGTTTGAGCGCTTGGGGGAGCAGGTGATTACCGGCCCCACCCTGACTAACGTGAATGACTTTCGGGCGATCCTGGTTAATTAATCGCGGTCGTAGCCTTTTTTACCCAGGTGCTTGCCCATCCGCTCTTTACGCTTCTCCATCATGGCGTCAAAGGTGGTCAGTTGTTCGGGTGTCAGCAGCTCACGCATTTGCGCGGTAAAGCCTTCGTGCAATTTGGTCATGCTGGCACGGTGCTCGTCGCGCAGGGCGTCGAACTGAGTTTGCTGCTCAGGGGTTAGGTTCAAGCGCTCGGTCATGCGGCTACCCTTGTCGCCATGGCCTTTGGCCACGACCATGCCGCTGACGGCAGTGCCCAAAACTAAGGCTGAGATCAATGCGATTTTTTTCATGGTGTTGCTCCGTTTTCGTGTGACGGGTTGGTGTCGAAAACACTATGGACCTGGCCGATATGAACTTGGGTCTCACGCCGTAAAGCTTTGTAAAGAACGATGTCAGATTGACTATTTCGCGACAGACTTCCTTCCATGAACAAATTATTGATGGTCGAAGACGACCCCGATTTAGCCGACCTGCTAGGTCAAGTGCTGGCCTTTGAAGGGTTTGAAATTGAACAGGCCCCGAGCCTAGCGGCCGCGCGGACCTGCTTGAAAAGCCCACAAAGCTTGGTGCTTTTGGATGTTGGGTTGCCCGACGGCAACGGTTTTGATCTGTTGCGCGAGATCCGTGAGGACCACCCGGATTTGCCCGTGATCATGCTGACGGCCCGCGGCGAGGCCATGGATCGTGTCTTGGGCCTGGAATTAGGCGCCGATGACTATTTGCCCAAGCCCTTTGAAACCCGCGAGCTAACCGCCCGCATCCGTGCCGTGCTGCGCCGCGCCCACACCGCCGCCGATGTTGAAGCCGCGCCCTCGGCTATGGTGCTGAACCATGCCCGGCGCGAGGCCAAGCTGTCTGGCGAGCCGGTTGACGTCACCGCTGCCGAATTTGATTTGCTGGACTTATTGCTGGCCAAGTCCCCCGAGCCAGTGTCCAAAGACGAGCTCAGTGAAAGCGCCTTGGGTAAGCCCTTGGGGCCCTATGACCGTGCCATTGATGTGCACATTTCGCGGTTGCGTAAAAAGCTGGGCGAAGGCCCTGGCGCTCCCAAAATCGTCGCCCTGCGCAACCGGGGTTATCAGTGGGTCGAGCCTGAATGAGTCTATTTTGGCGGCTGTTTACGGGCTTTTGGCTGGCTACGGTGCTGGTCTCGGCGTCGGTGGGGCTGCTGACACACTGGCTGCGGGCCATTCCTTCCAGTGATATCGACCCCTCCGGTGCCGCGGTGCTTGGGCGGGTTGCGCAGATCGTTAACGCCCAGCTGGCCGCCACCGGTCTCGAAGGCCTTGAACAGCTCAATACCCGCCGCCTGCGCCCGTTTTTGTACACCATGGATAACCAGCCCGTCGGCCCGACTAAACCCTATTTGAACGAGATTGCCACGGATTCAGACCCCTCAGCTCCGCGTATGTGGATCGACGGCGGCCGTGTGTTTTTGGGTCCCGCTCTGGTGTTTCTGGACGAGCAGCCGCTGAAAATGTTTCTGGTCTCGAGCCAGCCCAGAATCGGCGCCGCGCCGCCCGAGCCGCGCCTGATCTGGTATGTCCTAGTCGGTGCCCTGGCGGCAGCGCTACTGGCGTACATGCTGTCACGCCACCTCAGCCGTCCCATTGTGGCCCTGACGCACTGGGCGGGGGAGCTTGGGCGCGATCTGGATGCGCCACCGCCGAAGGGCAGTACGGAGCGCCCTGACGAGGCCGGCAACTTAGCCCGTGAACTCTCTGGCATGGCTGGGCGCGTGCGCGACCAACTGGAAGCCCAGCGCGCCCTGACACGGATGATTTCCCACGAGGTCCGCAGCCCGCTGACCCGCCTGAAATTGGTGCTGGACCTGATGGAGCGTGCGCCGGACAACGCCATGGCGATGCTGCCCCGGGCGCACCACCAAATCAGTGCCCTCGATGGGCTGCTGGAACAGATGCTGACGCTGTCGCGACTGGATGCGGATGCGTGGGTGCTTGAATCCACAACCGAGGGGTGGCCGCTGCGCCTGTCGCAATGGTTTGACGAGTGGCGTGAGCAGGCCGCGGCGGAGGGCATCGAACTGACCTGCGCAGGGGATGCCTTCGCTGGCCCAGCGGATCCGGCGCTGGTGCGTATTGGGCTGGATAACTTGGTGCGCAACGCCATACGCCTGAGTCAGGCCGGCCAGCGTATCCATATTGAACACGACGCAACGGGCTTTGTGGTGTCCGACCAGGCCGGCGGCATGGACGAGGCGCTGCTTGAAAAGGCGGCGGAGCCCTTTTTTCAGGGTGTGACCCCAACTGGTAATAGCGGGCTGGGTCTGGCAATCGTGCACCGCATTGCCCGGGTGCATGGCGGGCAGCTGCTGCTGGCCAACGCCGAGCAGGGCCTGCGGGCTCAGCTGCGGTTAACGGCTTAGGCGCACCGCGACCTTGTACTTGTCCAGGGCCTCGGTCGTCTGACCCAGCGCCGCCAGCGAGTCACCCCAGGTGCGCCATAGACCGGGGTCGGACACATCGTCCGTCATGGCCAGGCTAAAGCTCTCGTGGGCCGCGTGGTTGAAACCCTGTGCGGCCTGAAGGCTGGCGACCTTCAAACGCAAATCCGTGGCCGGGGCGTCGACGTTATTCAAAGCCTGCGCGGCTAAATCCGGGTACTCCATACGGGTGTAAAAGCTGGCCATTGCGTGCCATTGCTCGTCGTTCAAATTCGCTTTGGCCTGTGCCATGCGCTTGATCGCGGCATTGCGCTCGCCACGTTGCTCAAGCGCCAGTGCCCAGGCCAGGTGCGCCGGCGCGTAACGCGGATTCAAACGCGCGCTTTGACGGTACTTGCTGACCGCGCCAATCAGGTCACCAGAGCCCTCAGCGACCTGTCCCCACAACACATACAAGGTCGGATCATTGGGTGCGCGCACCACCGCCTGACGGATCCAAGTTTCTGCAGCCTCAGTTTGCCCGGTGTTGATCCACGCCTGGACCAGTCGGGACTGACCTGGCGTGTCTAGCACGTCGGCGAAAGGACTCAACCATTGGCTGACCTGGTCGTAGGCGCCCAATTTACTGGCCAGCGCAGCGGCGGCGTTGGCGTCAGGCAAGTCCAACCCACGGCCGGCATGGGCGTGTGCGTAACTGTCCAGCGCGGCTTGATCCAGTCCCTGGGCCTGGTAGGCACGCGCCAACCACAGCGACACGGGGCCAGCCTGAACCCTCGCTTGCAACTGCGTCCGCGCGATCTGAGCGGCCAAGGCGGGGTCGTTATCATCCATAGCTTGGTCGAATTGGGCTCGAACCAGACGCGTCAGGCGTTGCTCGCCCGGGCTCAATTGCGAGCGCGATGCGACGCCGAGGGCCAAGTTGATCATGAAACGGTGGCGATTCCAGGCGGGGGTCGATGGCAGCTTGGCCAGGCTGGCGCGGGCCTCCTCAGTAAACCCATGCGCCAAGTTAATCAGTGTGCCTAGGTGGTTGGCATGATCCGGGCTGTGGTTTGCCAGTTGCCGGTGCCATTGTGTGGCCGCCGCGGTGTCACCCCGTTGCAATGCAATCCGCCCCTGAGCCCAGGCCGCCAGGCCCGCATCGGTCAGCGCTACCGCATGGGTTTGTGCACCCTCGGCGTCGTGCGGCAGCAATGCGTCGATCGCCACCAAGCGACCCGCATCGGTGCGGTCATCCACAAGCGCCAGGGCGCGCTCGGCATCGTCATCCCAGGCCCATTGAGTGGCGGCCCACAGCCGTGCCTCGGGCGTGCCGATGACACTGGCGTCGGCCAAGGCCTGATCGACCTCGCCGCCGTCAAAGCGCAGTTGCGCACGAATCAGTCCGGCGGCGGGGGCTGTCACCTCGGCGATGGCGTCCATCGCTTGCTGGATCCGGCCGACGGCCCGTAGGGCCCTAGCTAGGGCAATCCGCTGGTCGGTGGAAAGCTGCGCCGGCGCTAGCTTCTGCAGGGCGGCGACGACCTGTTCAGGTCGGCCAGCGCTGTCCGCCAGCTGCGCCCGCAGGGGCCACTGGGCTGCGCCATCGACAGAATCAATCCACTGCTCGGCCAGCTGGGTTTGGCCCAGACGCAGCGCCAACGCGACCCGCAGTTCGGGGGCGGCGCTGCCCGCATTGACCAGCATCGTCATGGCCGAGTCGGTGTTGCCATCATCGGCGGCAATTTGCGCCAACGCCATGCGCACCAAGCCCTGGTGCGGGCCGTATTCGTGCGCTTCATACAGGTGCCAGGCCTCGGCGTTGCGCCCGAGCAGGTAAAGCGCCCGCGCCCGCGTCAGATCCGCCTCGGGGCTCGTTGCCTGACCCAGCACGGCCAGTGCGGCGTCAGCCTCGCCCCGTGCTAGATGGGATTGCGCCGCAAACACAGGGTTGACGGAGTCCAGCGCTAGGCGCCTTAAATCGGGCAGTAACGCCAGCTCATGCCCGAGGTCGCTTTGGCGCGCACGCTGCTGCCCATTCAGTTGTGCACGCAGGTCCCACCCGCTGTCCGTTGCCACCGCATCCAAGGCGAGCACCGGCACCGGTGCGCCGATGAACAGCAGTGCAGTGGCCATCAAGGTTTCCAGGCGTGGGCTGGCATCCAGACAGCGTGCTTGGAACCCGGCCCCGGTGGGCAGCGGAAGCCACAGGTCGCGGGCGTCATCGGTGCGTTCGAGGTTGCCTGTGAGCCGGTCGCAGATCACCGCCGACATCCCCGATGGGGTGCTGGTGCTGATCAGTGTGGGGCCTTTGATGAACAGCCAGGGCTGCTGTGCCCACCACCCAAGGTAAGCGGCCAGGGTCAGTGTCAGGGCAATGAAAAACCAGGGCGCGCGGGAGGCCCTCGGCGGTGGCCCGGGCAGGGCCAATCGCAACGGGGTGCCGTCGGACAGGGTCAGGTCGTTATCCTGAATGCGCAGTTGCAGTTCTTTGTTCACGCTTTCAGTGTAGTCAATGAATGACGCTACCGTAGTACTGGACCTAAACTGGGTGCGAACGCGGACATCAAACCAAGGACATGGGATGCAACTGATTCAATTGGCGGGCGCACTGGCCTTTGTTGCCGGGCTTTCGGCACTGATTATGCTGAACTGGCGGCTGTTGCTAAAGGTCGTCAGACAGCGCCGATCCAACCAGATTGCCATTGGCATCAAAGGCGACGCCATGGAGCGGGCGGTCTCGGCCCATCGCAACTTCATTGAAAACACCCCGATCAATCTGATCGCGCCGGCGGTGGCCTTTGCCATGGGTTACGCCGCTATCGCCTGGATACCGGTCTGGATGCTGCTTGTTGGACGGTTATTTCACGCCAACGGTATCCAAAACCCGCGCGAGCAAGAAACCGAATTTCGCAATCGCGCGCTGGGTATGCGCATCACCTTTGGGTCCAGCATCGCCGGGGTTGTGGTGCTGGTGATGGCGGTGGTTCACCGGGGTTTCTAGTTAAGTCCGCCCATCAGCAGGTATTTCAGCTCGAAATATTCATCGATGCCGACGCTGGATCCCTCACGGCCGAGGCCGGATTGCTTGACGCCACCGAAGGGCGCAGATTCGGTTGAAATAATGCCTTCGTTGATGCCGACAATGCCGCTCTCCAATGCTTCCGCGACGCGCCAGACGCGTGCTAAATCGCGGCTGTAAAAGTACGCGGCCAACCCAAAGTCCGTGTCGTTTGCTTGCCGGATCACCTCGGCTTCGTCGTCAAATTTCACCAGACCGGCCACAGGACCAAAGGTTTCCTCGCAGCACAGCAACGCATCGGCGGTGACGCCTGTAATCAGTGTGGGCTCGTAAAAGCTGCCCGGCTCGGCCACCGTCGCGCGGCGGCCGCCGATCACGATGGTGCCACCACGGCTGACGGCGTCGGC
>CAKZQE010000222.1 GCA_937139465.1 uncultured Gammaproteobacteria bacterium | reverse complement strand
TCAGCCGGAATCAGGCCGCGCAAGGACACATCGTTAACCAACATCACCAGTCTGATCGCGGCGCCAGCCTGTTCGACGCTAGCACCCATGGGGACATCGTCAGTAACAACGACAATCTCGGCTTCCAGATCGATGCCGTAGTCTAGGCTGGCCATTTTAATGGGCGCGGTCGGAGCCAGAAACGAATCGCTGCCGCCCTGATACATCAGCGGGTCGCTGTAGAAGGACTCGGGCACTTCGGAGTTGCGTGCTTTCCGAACCAGCTCAACGTGATTGATGTATGCACTGCCGTCGGCCCACTGATAGGCGCGCGGCAAAGGCGAGTGCGCATTCTGGGGCTTAAAGGGCTGGCCGGCGCTGGCGTCGGCGTTTAGCTCAGTGAAGACCTGACTAAGTACGCCCTCGGCCTGGCTCCACTCATCCAAGGCGCTTTGCAGCGTGGGGTACGAGCAGGGCGCGCAGCGTGTGTTGTCGCGTGATACGACGACCAGTTGGCCGTCCCGGGTATGGTTATTTAACGTCGCAAGTTTCATTTTATTCTTTCGCTCCAAGTAGGGTTTCAAGGCTAACAGGTGCTAATCCGTTCCAGCATTCTGGGTAGCTTGGTTGCAAAGCAGGCGTGTCCATCATCGCTTGTGGAACCTGCTGGCGAAGTCCTGTTTCAAACATGAATGCCAAGGTGTCGTTCAATCGGGTTGGTGCCAAATCCGAACTGACCGCATGGCTGTAGGCTTGGTGGTCCGGGCCGTGGGGTGCTCCTGCGTTGTGCAGGCTACAACCGCCGGGGACAAATCCTTCGGGCTTGGCATCGTACTGCCCCAGAACCAGGCCCATGAACTCGCTCATCACGTTGCGGTGATACCACGGCGGTCGGAAGGTTTCATCCGCCACAAGCCAACGCTCGTTAAACACCACAAGGTCAATGTTGGCGGTGCCTGGCACGGCTGAAGGCGAGGTCAAAACCGTGAAGATAGAGGGGTCCGGGTGGTCGTAGCTAATCGAGCCTAGGGTGTTAAAGCGACGCAGGTCATAGCGATAGGGTGCCAGGTTGCCGTGCCAGGCCGCGACATCGTAGGGCGTATGGTCCAGGTCAAACTGGGTGAACTGGTTATCTGATTTGACGATGATCCGAGTTGGCTGCTCAGCTTGCAAACGCGCCTGGGGGTACTCGAAGTCCCGTTCGTTTGCCAGGCAGTTAGCCCCGACGGGGCCGCGCTCGGGCAGGGTTAGCGGTGCGCCGTAATTCTCCAAGGCGTAGCCATATACCGGCGCGGCTGAGGTCAGGTGGAAGATCAGCCCGCGGGGAATCACGCCCACATGGCCCGGATCGAGTTCGAATTCGCCCAGCTCAGTCACCACCGTCAGTGAGCCGTTGACTGGAATCAACGCCATTTCGCCATCATGGTTTTGTAGGCTGCTGGATTGACCTTGGGTGTTGAAGATCAAACTGGCAGCTCCGGCGTGCTGCAAAGGGCCACCGCACCGAGTGACCAGGCGCAAACTGTGGGCGAAGTCACCCGCGGGTAGGTCCATAGGGCTCCAACGCATCGGTTCGACGGGGGTTTGCAGGCGGCCGGCAACCCAGTTTGCCAATTCGATGGACTGGCGATTGGCTTGGTGCAGAACACTGGGGCGGCGTCGGTAGACCCAGGTTCGGCGGTTGTCAGGCTTGGGTGCGGTAAAGGCCGTGCCGGTGATTTGCTCCGCGTATAACCCGTAAGGGGTGCGTTGTGGGCTATTCTGATGCTTGGGTAGGGCACCATCGATCGCCTCAGAGCTGTGGTGATTATTAAAGCCAGTCAGCATGAGCATTCCATTGGTTGTGTTCTGATAAGTCGACCAATAAAATCATTACAAATGTAATAAATCAAGTCGTTTCATATGAAACGATTGATGATCAGGGATTTATGTTCGATCTAGACCAATTTATGCCGTATCGCCTGACCCGCGCTGGCCAGGATGCATCCCAAGCGCTCGCTGACCGATACGCCAAGGCCTATGGCTTAACCGTGTCCCAATGGCGAGTGTTGGCTCACCTGTCCAAGAAGCCCGGCATTAGCGTTAACGAGCTCGGCCTGGCGGCCGGGCTGGACCGGGTGTCGACATCACGGGCATGCAGCGCCCTTCAAAAGCAAGGCTGGGTCAACAAAGTGACCGATGACAATGACAAGCGATTGCTGGTTATTGAGCTGACACCCGAGGGGCAGCAGCAGTGGGAAGCCTTGGCTCAGCTCGCATTGCAAGCCGAAGAAGACTACCTGAGTGCGCTCAGTCAGCCTGAGCGCCAGACCCTGATGGCGCTGTTAACAAAACTCGCGCGCTGATAACCAGGGCAGCCTCGGGTGGGTGGTGCCCTGGTGTGTGCCTGCTTTGTTAGGGACGCAGGTAAACAAAACCGTCCTGCTGCAGCTTGCCAATTTCAGCAACGCCTGACGGCACGACGTCGGCTTCAGTGGCGAAATACAGCTCGCTCAGGTCAATCTTCCGGCCAACCAGTGTGTTGTTGCAGACCTTGAAGGCCACACCCTGGCTTCGCAGGGAATCAATCCGAGCGGCGGCCGCGTCATTTTCATTTGCCACTGAACGCAACAGTTCGATGCCGTTGCCGTGCAAGACAAATTGAATTTCGTGATTGCCTTCGCCTAGCGCGTTGATGTGGTTCTGAGCGTTGCGCATCGCGCCGATCGCGCGTTTTCCGTCGCTGTAGTTGACGTGGTAGACGACTTGTTGCTTGGCGTAACCCTCGGCAAACGCCAACGAGCCGGTGACGAGCGCCACTAAGAGTGCGGTGATGCGTGTGATGTATTTCATGCCTGATGCCTTTTGGTTGCAAATTTTGGGGCAAGTTTTGACGAGGCATAAAGGCGGGTCAACGACCAATCTTTCATATCCTTATGACGTTTATTGCGGTGGATCACGCGCGCCGTCAGGCTGTGACGCGGAGCGAACACCGGGTGCAGGTCGTCCGTGTTCCCTGTGGCCAGGGTCGCCTATCCTGACCGCACCAAAACCAACGATGGCGGGAAAACGAAATGAGGTACCTGGGGATAGCAATACTGGCACTGGCTGCGTCAACGGCCCAGGCAGGCCTATTGGATGACATCTCTGCTGCGGTGTCCGGTCATATTGATGACTTCAAATCACGAAGCGGCCCGGATCAGGTCTTGGCCGACGCGACAGTGCTGAAAAGCACGCGTTTTCGAACTGACGATCCCGGGCAGGACCTGGCCCATCGCGGTGAGGGTGGCCTGTCCTTGGTTGAAAAGGGTGGTGTTTACTTTGTTCAGCTCGCCGCGGACGTCGAGATCAGTTTCGCACCGGACTTGGTGCTCTATGTGTCCAACGATCCCATGATCACTGACGAGGGCCGATTTGAGGCCACTACCCAGATTGAGGTGGGGCCGCTGGTAAAGGGCAAAGGGGCCAGCTTTTACGCCCTGGAAGGCATGACTGAAGCGGACGTGTTGAATCTGTCTAGCGCGACCGTGTGGTGTCAGCGCTTTGGCGAGTTCATGGCTTCAGCGGACTGGTAGCTAGCCCCGGCGATCCTTGGACGACTCCATCACCACATAGGTGTTCAAGGTGCTGACCTCGGCGACCGTTCCCAAGACATCCGTGTGAAAGGCCTTGTAAGCGGCCAGATCGGCGACCTCGATTCTGAGCAGGTATTCGAACGAGCCGGTAACGTTGTGGCACTCCACCACTTCGTCGGCTTGTTCAACAGCCTGTTCGAATTGGCGTTGTGAGTGCTTGGAGTGATCGGACAAGCCAACCGTTGTAAACGCGACAAAGGCGCGGCCGGTTAGCTCGGGCGAAATCCTCGCCCGGTAGCCAAGGATGACACCGGTTTTTTCCAGCTCTTGAACCCGCCGCAGGCAGGCGGAGGGTGACAGCCCGACCTGTTCGGCCAGGTCGACATTGCTCATTCGACCGTCAGCGGAAAGTAATCGAACGATATTGCGATCTATTTTATCCATGTCGCATAAAGTTGCACGACTGGCCTGGTTTAGCAATGCATTCGATCGGATTGTGCGGCCAAAGATTGCTAGAGTTGCTCCACACAAGGAGCGAGATATGAATACGCTGGCCACGCCAACGAAAACCCCCAATCATTTCCTGAAGGGCGCCGTCGATGCCTTGCCGCTGGTGCTGGCCGCGGCCCCTGTGGCGGTTATCTATGCCGTGATCGCCAGCGCATCCGGGTTGTCAGACGGAGCGACCATGGCCATGTCGTTGTTCGTGTTTGCGGGCTCCGCACAATTTATTGCGGCGAGCCTAGCCGGGACGGACATTTCCGTGTGGGTCATCATCATGACGGTGTTCGTGGTCAACCTTCGGCACCTGCTGTATTCCACGTCACTGATGCCGCATGTCGCCCACACCCCGCATCGCTGGCGAGGGCCAATGGCGTTTGTGCTAACGGACGAAGCCTTTGCCACCACCATGGGCTACTTCAACCGATCGGGTTCCAATGGATTGGTGGGTTACTACGTCGGTGCAGCGCTCTGTCTGTATGTTCTCTGGCAGGTCGCCACCTTGCTCGGTCTATTGGCCG
>CAKZQE010000221.1 GCA_937139465.1 uncultured Gammaproteobacteria bacterium | reverse complement strand
ACCCGAACGTTCATGCGGTAATAGGGGTCCAGCGCCGACAAATCGAATTGGCGCACATCAAAAGGCTGGCCCAGTCGACGGGTCACCGCTTTGCCCAGTTGCTCGACCAAATCACCGCGGCGCCAGGTCAGCGTCGGTAAGGTCTGGCGGGCAAAGTCCGGCAATGGCACCAGCTGCCGACGGATCGCCTTGGGTAGCGTGCGCACCAACGCCTCGACCTTTTCCTCGAGCATGCCCGGTACCAGCCAATCCGTGACCGCTTCAGTCACGCTATGCAGCGCCGCCTGCGGCACCTCCAGCGTAACGCCATCATGGTCGGTTCCGGGATTAAACTCGTAGGTCAGGGTTAAGCGGTTGCCCGCGATGTCCAGATGATCCGGGTAGGCCTGCTGATCCAGCGCAGCTGAGGCACTGAGCAAATCGTCCTGAGCCATGTATAGAAGCCGCGGGTGGTCACGCTCGACACGCCGGCGCCAGCGTTCAAACCCGCGCGCATCGATAATGTCGCTCGGAAGCTTCGCCTCGTAAAATTCGAACAGGCGTTGATCGTCCAGCAAATCGCGACGCCGTTCGCGGGCCTCCAGATCCAAAATACGGGCGACCTGGTCCAGATTATTTTGCATAAACCCGCCCTGGGTTTTGATTTCACCCTGGGCCAGACCGTCACGGATCAGCAGCTCGCGGGCTTTGATCGGCGCGCGTTTGGCGAACGAAACCGCACGCTTTGCCACCGCCGGCAGACCAAACAAGGTGCCGCGCTCGTGGGCCATGATTTGCCCGTGGCGCTTGCTCCAATAGGGGTCGCCGTGGGTGAGTTTGATCAGCTGCGGAGCCGCGCGCTCCAGCCATTCGGGTTCAATTTTGGCGACCGTGCGCGCAAACAGGCGCGACGTCTCAACCAGCTCCGCCGCCACGATCCACTTCGGCCGCCCTTTGGCTTGACGCCCCGGGTGCAAGTTAAAACGCGTGTCACGTGCGCCGCGGTACTCGTTTTCGTCCTTCATCCCGATGTTGCCAACCAATCCAGTTAGCACCGCCAGATGAACACTCTGGTAGTCCGCCGGCTCATCGTTCAAGCGCGCCGTCGGTTTAATCGCCAACCAAAGCTGGCGGTGAATTTCGCGCCACTCACGGACCCGCAGGTAGTGCAAAAACTGTTTTTGACAGTATTTTCGAAACGCACTCGAGGTCAGCGCT
>CAKZQE010000220.1 GCA_937139465.1 uncultured Gammaproteobacteria bacterium | reverse complement strand
GTAGCAGATACCCAAGACCGGCACGCCTGAAGACCAGACGCAGTCGTGGGCGCGCCAGGTGGTGTCTTCGGTCGCCGATTCGGGACCGCCGGACAAGATGATGCCGCGGGCGCCGAAGTCGATGATTTCCTGTTCAGTCACATCGCAGGGATAGATCTCGCAATAAACGCCGATTTCACGGACCCGGCGGGCAATCAGCTGGGTGTACTGGCTACCGAAGTCCAGAATCAAAATGCGGTGGGCGTGAATGTCCATGCCTGTCCTTAGCGTGTGGGGTAGTTGGGGGCTTCGCGGGTGATCGTCACGTCATGGACGTGGCTTTCGGCGACACCTGCGTTGGAGATACGAACAAAGCGCGGCTGCGTGCGCATGGCCTCGATGGTCGGGCAACCGGTGTAACCCATCGACGAGCGCAAACCGCCCATCAACTGGTGCACGATATCGCCCAAGGGACCCTTGCATGGCACGCGGCCTTCGATGCCCTCCGGCACCAGCTTTTCCTGACCTGCGCTGGAATCCTGGAAATAACGGTCCGCGCTGCCCTGGGCCATTGCACCCAGCGAACCCATGCCGCGATAGGCCTTGTAAGCACGGCCCTGGTATAGCTCGACGTCGCCCGGTGCCTCGTCGGTACCGGCCAATAGCGACCCGACCATGACCACGCTGGCGCCAGCGCCAATGGCTTTGGCGACGTCACCGGAATAGCGCAGACCACCGTCCGCAATGCAGGGCACGCCGGTGTCGGCCAGGGCCTCAGCAACATTCATAATGGCACTGATTTGTGGCACCCCGACGCCAGCCACAATTCGAGTGGTACAGATCGATCCCGGACCGATACCCACTTTGACGGCGTCAGCGCCGGCATCCACCAGCGCGCGGGCGGCTTCGCCTGTGGCGATGTTACCGCCAATAATTTGCAGGTTCGGGTAGTTGGCTTTGATCCAGCGAACCCGATCGAGCACACCCTTGGAGTGACCGTGAGCGGTGTCGACCACCACCACGTCCAAGCCAACTGCCGCCAATGCGGCGACCCGAGCTTCGGTGTCGGCACCGGTGCCAACGGCGGCGCCGACCAGCAACTGGCCCTGGCTGTCGCGGGCGGCATTGGGGAAGTTCGCTGCCTTGACCATGTCCTTTAAGGTGATCATGCCCTTGAGGGCGAAATTGTCGTCGACGACCAGTACTTTTTCGATCCGGTTTTCGTGCAGCTTGCGGCGGATCTCGTCGTCGCTGGCGCCCTCTTTGACCGTGACCAAACGTTCTTTGGGGGTCATGACTTTCGACACGGGGGCATTGCGGTCGTCTTGGAAACGGATGTCGCGGCTGGTGACAATACCGACCAACAAATCACCGTCGACCACGGGCAGGCCGCTGATGCCGTAGCGCTGCGTTAACGCCATCAATTCGCCAACGGTGTTCGTGGGCGACACGGTGTGCGGATCGTTGATCACGCCGGATTCGTATTTTTTAACTTTGCGGACTTCTTCGGCCTGACGCTCAACGCTCAGGTTCTTATGGATGATGCCCATGCCGCCCTGTTCGGCCATGGCAATCGCCAGGCGCGCTTCAGTGACCGTGTCCATCGCCGACGACAGCATCGGGATGTTGAGGCGAATGTTGCGAGTCAGTTGGGTTTGCAAGCGGACATCGGCGGGAATAACCTCGGAGTATCCCGGCACCAAAAGCACATCATCAAAGGTAAGGGAAAGGTCTGAATCGAGTCGCATGTTTCCTCCGCGTGCGCATTTGGGTAAACCCGACATTTTACGGTTTTTAAGGGCAAATGAGCAATCCATTCGCGGAACAAAACACAACAAATGCGCTGAGCGTTTCTGAGCTGTCGAGCCTGATCCAAGGCGCAGTCAACAATGCCTTTCCACAATGGGTTTGGCTGGAGGGCGAAGTCAGTGGCTTCAAGACCTGGGGCCGGCCCGTCGTAAAGGGCTGGTTCTTTGACTTAAAAGACGAGCGCAGCACCCTCCCCTGCGCCGTCTGGTCCAGCGATATTCGCAGCATCAAAACGCCCCCCAAAGAAGGTGAGCGCGTGCGCACCCTGGTCAGCGTCAGTTGGGCGGGCAAGCAGGGCCGATTGAGTCTGCATGTGAAACGTATCGAAGCCGTCGGCATTGGTGCGCTGCTAGCCGACATCGAGCGTCGTCGCCAAAAACTGGTCAGCGAAGGCTTAACGGACCCGGCACGCAAGCGACTGCTGCCCCGTTACCCCACCCGCATTGGCGTGATTACCTCAGCCACATCAGCGGCCATGGCCGACGTCGGCCAGGTCCTGCGCGGGCGCTGGCCGTTGGCGTCATTGCGAATCTACGACAGCCAGGTGCAGGGCGACGCCGCGCCGGGGCAACTGATTCAAGCCCTCACCCATGCCTATCACGAGCAGTGGGCCGAGGTGTTACTGCTGGTGCGCGGCGGTGGGTCACTCACGGACCTGATGGCCTTCAACGATGATGCACTGGTTCGCACGCTGGCCCAGTCGCCCATGCCAACGATTACCGGCGTCGGCCACGAAACCGACACCACGCTGGTGGACTGGGTCAGCGACCGCTACGCCAGCACGCCTTCAAACGCCGCCGAGCTTGTCAGCCCTGACATCCAGGATGTGTCTGCATGGATGGAAAGCGCCCGCGCCCGCATGATTCGCGCCGCCCAGCAACGCGCCTCGATGGGGCGGCAGCGACTGCAACGGGCGCGCCAGGGCCTGGCCAATCCGGCGCGGTTGCTAACACATCAGCGCACACGTCTGTCCCAAGCCAGCAAGGGCCTGCAACAGCACACACAATGGTGTACGCAGTCCCTGCGCAGCCGTCTCAATGCGCTGAACCTGCGCCTGCATCACCGCCACCCAGCGACCCAGTTGGCCCTGCAGACAGAACGCAACCGAGCCTTGGTTCAGCGCCTGAACCGCGCACTCATGCCGACACTGGACCCCAGGCGCCAGCGCTTAGTTAACCTGATGCGGCACCTGCAGCCGAGTACCGCCCGCCAACTCGCCGGTGCCCGCCAGCGCCTGACGCACTTGACTGCGCGTCTGGCCGCCGCAAGCCCTGAGCAAACCCTGCAGCGTGGCTACGCGTGGATCGAAGTCGACGGCCAAATCGTCAGCCGCGGTGCCGAGCTGGACCCGAACACCGCCATTGAATTGAGGATGCAAGACCATGATCAGGTTCGCGTTAGCGCTCGGGTTGAGTCTGTTCAGCGCACTAGCGACGGCTGAGCTACCGACACCCGGACACTTCCCCGGCGGGGTCGCCTTGGTACCCATCAACACCGACAGCGCCCGCTTCAACGACAAGCCGCTGTGGGTCGATGAGGGCATCGCGATCGTGCCGCTGCCGCTGTCGTTGTCGGCCGGCACGCACCAGGTCAACACGCCGGCCGGCGCCGTGGCATTTACCATCGATGGCCGCAGCTACCCCGAGCAGCGCATTCGCCTGAACAACCCGAAAATGGTCACGCCGGACCCCGATCACCTCAAGCGCATTCGCGCCGAATCGGCCGAGCAACGGGCTTGGTATGAGCAGCGCAGCGACTTCACCCCAAGGCTTCCCATGGTGTTACCGATTCGCGGTCCCATCACCGGTGCCTTCGGGCGCAAACGCTTTTTTAACGACCAACCCAGGGCGCCCCATTCCGGCGTGGATATTGCCGCCCCCACCGGCACCCAAATTTTTTCACCCACTGATGGGGTCGTTCTTGGAATTGGCGACTATTATTTCAATGGAAAGACGGTGTTTGTTGATCACGGCCGCGGCCTTATCAGCATGTTTTGCCACCTCTCGGATTTTGCGGTATCGCCTGGGCAACGGCTGGTACAGGGCGAACTACTAGGGTACGTGGGCGCCACCGGACGGGCCACTGGCCCTCACTTACATTGGAGTGTCAGTTTGTCGAACGTACGCGTTGAACCTGCACTATTCGCCCCGGAATTGGCGGACCTGAATCCGTGATTAACGGATTCCTGGCACCCGAACTCAGCACGCCGCTCCTGGCGGACATTATGGTGGCGGACATTCCAGTCTTGCTGCCCGGAACATCGCTGGTTGATGCCCTGGACGCCATGGCCGGCAACAGCGCCGGTGTCGTGTTCTGTCAGATTTCCGACGACATCCGCATGCTCAGCCATGCCCACTGCACCCAGTTGCTTATCGCTGCGGTTCAGGGCTTTCCGGTGCCAAAATATTTAGGTGACGTGGCGGAACCCGTGACTGCGCGTTTACATCGCTCCGAACCCTTAAGCGACGTTCTCGCTCGCATTGGCCACACCAGCGGCGACATCGCCGTAATGCATGGTGATGCCACCATCGGCTACGTTGGCCAGGCCCAGTGGTCGCAGCTGACCACGCAGCTACTGGACATGCCGACCGAACTGCCCAGCGAACCCATGGAATGCGTCGATGAGCTGACAGGGCTGCCCGATCACCGCGCCTACCGCGCCTATTTAGACATGGCACAAATCGAGCACCAAGACACAGGCGCGCCCTTTGCGGTGGCCCTGATCGAGGTCGATTGGCGCCACGGCCTATCCAACCGGCACAGCGTCGATGACGAGCGCCGCACCATTCAACGCATCAGCTCGTCCCTGGTGCATCGCCTGCGCGACACCGACACCCTGTTTGCGCTGGAATGCGGCAAATGGGCGCTGCTAATGAATGAAGTCAATACCGCGATCGCGCGGGGCGTGGCGTTACGGCTGCTGGAAGGCGTTTGGAATGACGCCTTTCCCAACCACGGCAGTCCCCTGGGTCGAATCACCCTAAGCCTGGGATTAACCGGGCCTGCCGAGGACGCAGACACCTGCGACTGCAATGCAGAGGAAGCCCTGGAGCAGTCGCTTATGTCCGGTGGTCATCAAGTAAGGGTGTTTGGCGAACGCCTAATCTAGCAGTCGATGTCGACGAGACGATCGGGGCCTTCGGTGGGCTCCGTCGACAGCCTCGAAAACGCCGCATGCGGCGCCGACTGGGCCGCCTTTTGTTCGCCCTGGCGGCGGCCTCGCATGCGACTGGCATCCCCGTCAGTGCGACGGTTTTTTCGCCTCCGTTCGCGCACGAAATGATTGCGCGTTTGAACGTCAACCTTCGCGTCCGGCGCAGGCGGCGTTACCCGAGTTTCGGTTTTGGGCTGGTTGACCTCGGTGGGCCGGTGAATGGATGTGGTGTCGATACGCATACCCGCTTTATCGGCCGAACGGGGCCTAGGGTAAACCGTCCGATGGGGTATCTGACCAGGGTAATGTGAGCTGTTTAGCAATCTCGGGCGAGCCTAAACGGACGCCGACACCGATCAGTCGAACACCGGGTGTGCCGCGGGCAAAGGCGTCCTGCAGGTGGCGATCAAAGCCGGACTCCATAGCCGGCGCGGCCGGGCCCTCGGCGGTGGTTTGGGTAAAATCCGCGAACTTGAGCTTGACGAATTGCGAACGGACTCGCGAGCGCTTGGCCTCTCCGAGGCGCTCAGCCAGGCGTTCAATCAAGGGCCAAAGGGCTTCGCGGCAGGCCGCCAAATCGGGCAGGTCGGTGGCGTAGGTGGTCTCGACACTGACGCTTTTGCTGACCCGTTCGGACTTAACGGGCCGGTTATCCTGACCCCGGGACAGGTGATACAAGCGCTCACCGAGCGCGCCCCACTCCTTGACCCAATCACGCCGGTCCAAGCGCCGCAAATCCGCCCCGGTCGCGAACCCCGCCGCCAACAAGCGCTCCGCCGTACGCGGGCCAACGCCGGGGAAGCGTCGCACGGGCAGGCGCGCCACGAAATCGTCGACCTGCTCGGGGCGCAGTACCGTCAGGCCATCGGGTTTTTCCCAGTCCGAGGCCACCTTGGCCAAAAACTTATTCACCGATACACCGGCTGAAACACGGATGCCGACGGTGTCGTAAATGTCCTGCTTGATCGCCTCGGCCATGCGAGTCGCACTGCCTTGGTACAGCGAGACATCACTGACATCCAGGTAGGCCTCGTCCAGTGAGAGCGGCTCGATGTGCGCCGTAAACTGTTGAAAGACGGCATGCATCCCGCGCGATGCCTCGCGGTATTTCGCCATGTCTGGCTTGACGAAAACCAAATCCGGACACAGCCGCAGCGCATGCGCCGAGGGCATCGCGCTTCGTACACCGTAGGTGCGGGCGGTGTAGCTCGCGGTGGCAATGACGCCGCGTCCATCGGGCTGGCGCTCGCTCTGGTGCCGTCGGTGAGATAGCGGGTGTGGCTGGAAAGCGTGCGGGTAACACCGGTCTTCTCGTCATAGGTCACGGCAAGGTCTTGGACTTTGGCGCGCAACGCGTCTACGGCCCCCATCTGGACCGCGCTAGTCTGTGCCGCGAAGCTCTTGTTGTGGTCGGCGCGGGCGTCAAAGTTACGCTGCTCCGATGATTCCGGTGTCACTGCCCAGGCGGCTCC